>NZ_BAAALF010000206.1:0-13562 GCF_039528135.1 Kitasatospora nipponensis
GGGCGCCCAGCACCCGGCGGCCCCCGACCAGTCCGAGGCCACCGGGACGGCCGATACCGGCGATCAGGACGGTCCGCCGGGCGACCGGCCGGGTCCGACCCGGCCGCCCGAGCCCCGCCCGAAGCCCCCACGGTCGACGGCCGGCGCACCGCGGGCGCCCCGCGAGCAGCCGACGGCGCCCCCGGCCCGTCCCGCGCCGGCTCCCGTTCCCTCGGGCGGTCCCGGGCCGGGCGGGCCCGCGGGCGCGGGTGACGGGCCGCAGGCCGGCCTGGACGTCTGTGCGGCCGCCGAGCGGTACGGCCGCTGGCCGGCCGGCTCCGACCAGGCCAGGATCTGCCGCAACGTCTACGGCGGCTGAGGGGTACGGCGGGCGCAACGAGCGCGCGGGAGCGGGGGCGGCTGCGCTCAGCCGGCCGACAGGTGCCGGCCCAGACCCGCCAGGGTGAGCACGCCGACCAGGTAGCCGTCGTCGTCGACGACCGGCCACGCCTCCAGGTCCCTGACCTCCATCGCCACCGCCGCCAGCGGGAGCTTCAGCGAGCGCCAGGCGTACGGCCCCGCGTCGCCCGCGGCCTCCCGGACCAGGGTGCGCTCGCCCGACCAGGTGCGGGCGGGGTAGGAGAGCAGCCGGTCCCGGGTGACCAGGCCGGCGCAGCGGCCCGCGCTGTCCCGCAGGACCAGGTACGGCAGGTCGTTGGCGCGCACCAGCGACTTCGCACGGTCCACCGTCGTGGCGTCCCGGATCTGGGGGTCGGGACGGTCCATGGCGTCAGCGACGGTGGCCGTGGAGGCGGCGGCGAACGGGGCTGTACGGCTGTCAACCATCGGAAACAGTGTCAGGGTCGTCACGGGTGCACCGAGCCTGCCCCCGGACCGCGAATCGGCGGTCCGGCGTTGTCCCTCACCCAGAACGAAACCGGAGCGAGCGACCGGATGCGATGTGCCCTGGATGCCGCCAACCGTACTCCGTTCGGCGCACGCCGGCGCGGCCCGCCGCGGAGTACCGTGAAGGCACCAAGGACATCACACATGCCGGCGGCCGAGTCGGTGTCACCCTGGTCGGACAGTCGGCTCCGCGTGGGGCCGGGACGGGCGGCACCGCATGTTGCCGAAGCAGTCTCCCTCGACACCCTCCTCGGACCCACTCCCGGTCCGATCGGCGCGCGCGACCGCCGCGCCACTGCTCCCCCGGCTGGCGCTGGAGACCAGCCAGGACCGCGGCGGCATGTTCGACGGCGCCTGGTGGCCCCGCACCCGTGACCTCGAGAGTGAGTTGCCCGACCTGGTCACGGCCCTGGAGGCGCACGTCGGTCCCATCGTCCGGGTCGGTCTGGACACCTCCACCTGGGACCTCGTCCCGCGCTCCGTCCAGGTCGGCGGGCTGGAGGTCCGGATCGCCCGGTTCTCCGCCAGCGACAACACCATGAGCCTCAGCCGTGGAATGCAGGACCAGTTCGTGCTGCTGGTCATCCCGCCGAACACCCCCGCCACCCTGGCCGCCACCGCGATGGCACGGGCCGCCACCAGCGGCAATCGCGGATCGGCCGCCGACCTGCTCACCACCCCGCACGCCGCCTGACCCGCGCCGACCCGCGAGCGGCCCAGGTCGGACCGGCGGCGGGGTGGGCGAGTGACATCCAGCCCGTACGGACCGCGGGAGCCCGGCCGACGGAACGTCAGCGGGCTCGGCCGGGCCCGTGTCCGACGGGCTGGGAAACCCCAACTTTCTGGGGTACCAGGGGCACCGGCGGCGGCGAAGACTGGGGCCATGGACGTCATCGAGAAGACCCGAATCGCAGACAACCGAGAGACCGTGCGTGCCTTCATCGACGCACTGTTCACCAGGGGCGACCTGGGCGCGGTCGACGAGTACCTCGCCGAGGACTACCTCGACCACGATCCGCCCATCGACTCCGACCCCGGCCGGGAGGGGATGCGCAAGGCCGCCGCGCTGTTCCGCGGTGCCTTCCCCGACTGGCACTCCACGGCCGACTTCCTGGTCGCCGAGAACGACCTGGTCGTGGAGCACTTCAGCGCCACCGGCACCCAGCTCGGCGAGATCTTCGGCGCGCCGGCCACCGGCCGCACCGTCACGCTCCGCGGGATCAACGTCTTCCGGCTCCGGCAGGGCCGCATCGTCGAGCGCTGGGGCCGGCTCGACGACTTGGGACTGCTGCGCCAGCTCGGCCTCGTGCAGGGCCCGGGGTAGACGGGAGTAAGGTCGTGTCCGTGGCAGGTGCGGTGGTGGAACGCCGACTCGCCGACATCGAACGACGGTGCTGTGGCGGGCTGGACACCGGCACGCTGGGCACCGAGATCGTGGGCCGTCTGCGCCGGTTGGTACCGGCGGAGGCGGCCTTCTCCGCGACCGTCGATCCGGTGACCCTGCTGTTCACCTCGGCGACCGCCGAGGACCCGTTGGGTCCCGCGACGGCACTCTTCCTCGACAACGAGTTCGGGCAGGCGGACGTCAACAAGTTCGCCGGCCTGGCCCGCGCGGCGGATCCGGTCGGCTCGCTGGACCGGGCCACCGAGGGCAGCCGGGGCGACAGCGCCCGCTACCGCGAGATCATGGCGCCCCTCGGGCTCGGTGACGAACTGCGCGCGGCCCTGGTCACCGGGCACCGCTGCTGGGGCGTGCTCTGCCTGCACCGGGAGGCCTCCTCCCCGGGCTTCACCCCCGAGGAGATCGCCCTGGTCCGGCGCCTCGCTCCGGTGCTGGCGACCGGGCTGCGCACGGCGGTGACCGCGGCGCCGCCTTCCGGGGCCGCCGCCGGCCCGGACGGGGTGGGCCTCATCCTGCTCGACTCCGCGCTGAGGACCGTCTCCATGAGCCCCGAGGCCGAGCAGTGGCTGACCGACTTCCCCGACGGCGACCGGCAGGACGCCGGACTGCTCCCGGTCAGCGTGCTCGCGGCGGCCGCCGGCCCGGTGCCCTCGACCGTCCGCGTCCGCGGGCGCTCGGGCCGGTGGCTCGCGCTGCACACCAGCCGCCTGGGCCCGCAGATCGGCGTGGTGGTGGAACCGGCGCGACCGGCGGAGCTCGGGTCGGTGCTGCTCAGCGCCCATGGACTCACCGACGCCCAGTCCCGGGTCGCGGCCCTGGTGATCCGGGGATACTCCACCCGCCAACTGGTCGACGAGCTCCACATCTCCGCCAACACCGTGCAGGAACACCTGACCGCCGTCTTCGACAAGTTCGGTGTCCGGAGCCGCCGCGAGCTGGTCGCGGTCGTGCTGGCGGACCTGTCCGGCTTCGCGTAGGCGGGGGTGGCCGGAGGTTCACAGCTGACGCGCTGTCCATCCGCGGCGGGAGCGGCGGCGGGAGCGGTGCGAGGTGCCGCACCGGATGCGACGCGGCCCGGTTTGGCAGCATGCTCGGCACAGTCCCGCACGAACCGTAGGAGAGCCCGTGATCGCCGCCTTCAGTGTGACCCCGCTCGGCATGGGCGAGGAGGTGGCCGAAGCGGTGGCCGCCGCGGTGCGGGTGGTGCGCGCCAGTGGGCTGCCGAACCGGACCGACGCGATGTTCACCTCGATCGAGGGCGACTGGGACGAGGTGATGGCGGTGATCAAGGAGGCGATCGAGGCCGTGAAGCCGTACGCGAGCCGGGTCAGCACGGTGATCAAGATCGACGACCGGGCCGGGGTCACCGACGGCCTCACCCGCAAGGTGGAGTCGCTGGAGCGCCACCTCGCCGGCTGACCACCGGGCCGCCCTCGGCTGACCACCGAGCCGCCCGCCGGCCGTCGCCGCCCTCGCCGCCCTTCGCTGGGCCACTCGGGTGACAGTGCGGCCGTACGGGTGCATGGTGGAGACAGGGGCCCGACATCGAGCCAGGCGCGCCGGAAACCGGTGCCGTCATCCCACTCGGACCACGTAGGTCGTCTCGATCCCTGTGCCGGCCCGGTTCCCCACCTGCGCCTGACGCCCCCTGGAGATCGACAAGGGGAACGTCATGACGAACGAACGACTTCGCAGCCACCCCGCGGTCGGTGCCGAGGGCGACACCGACGCCGACGTCGACACCGTTGTCGTCGGCTCGGGGTTCGGGGGTTCGGTCGCCGCCTACCGCCTGGCCGAGGGCGGCCGGTCGGTCGTCGTCCTGGAGCGGGGCAAGCCGTACCCTCCGGGCGGCTTCCCGCGATCGCCGGCGGGCACGGCCCGCAACTTCTGGGATCCCAGCCAGGGCCTGCACGGCCTGTTCGACATCTGGTCGTTCGGTGGCCTGGAAGGGGTGGTCTCCAGCGGCCTGGGCGGCGGATCGCTGATCTACGCCAACGTCCTGCTGCGCAAGGACGAACACTGGTTCGTCCACGAGTCGCCCTTACCCGGCGGCGGTTACGAGCACTGGCCGATCAGCCGCGCCGACCTCGACCCGCACTACGACCGGGTCGAGCGGATGCTGGGCGCCACCCCGTACCCGTACGACGACACGCCGAAGACCGTGGCCCTGCACGAGGCCGCCGACCGGCTCGGCCTGGAGGTCTCGCGCCCTCCGCTCGCCGTCACCTTCGCCTCCCGGCCCGGCGGGGCGCCGGTCCCGGGGGCGCCGATCCCCGAGCCCGAGTACGGCAACCTGCACGGCCTGCCCCGCAGCACCTGCCGGTTATGCGGGGAGTGCGACGTCGGCTGCAACGTCGGCGCCAAGAACACCCTGGACCACACCTACCTGTCGGCCGCCCGGCACCACGGCGCCGACATCCGTACCCGCTGCGAGGTGCGCGGCTTCGCGCCCCGGCCCGGTGGCGGCTACGTGGTCCGCTACGTGGTGCACGACCCGGCCCGCGAGGGCCATCGCACCGCGACCGACCGCCTCCCGCTGCGGCGGATCACCTGTCAGCGGCTGGTGCTGGCGGCCGGCACCTTCGGCTCCACCTACCTGCTGCTGCGCAACCGGGCCGCGCTGCGCGGGATCAGCCGGGCCCTGGGCACCCGCTTCAGCGGCAACGGCGACCTGCTCGGGCTGGTGGTCGACGCGACCGAAGGCGCCGAGCGGCACGGGCCGCGCCGCCTGGACAGCAGTACCGGGCCCGTCATCACCACCGCCGTCCGGGTCGGCGACGAGCACGACGGTGACGGCTCGTCGGGACGCGGCTTCTACGTCGAGGACGCGGGCTACCCGGAGTTCGTGGGCTGGCTGGCCGAGGAGGCGCAGCTGGCGGGCAGCGTCCGGCGGACCGTCGAGTTCGGCCTCCAGCGGCTGCGCTCGCGGCTCGACGGCGGCCGGCAGAGCAACATCAGCCGCCAACTCGCCCGGCTGCTGGGACCGGGGGTGTTCTCGGAGTCGGCGCTGCCGCTGCTCGGCATGGGCCGCGACGTACCGGACGGCCGGATGCGGCTCCGCGACGGCTACCTCGACGTCGACTGGACCTCGCAGACCTCGATCCGCTACTTCGAGCGCGTCCGCTCCACCATGCGGGAGCTGGCCGGTGAACTCGGCGCCGAGTTCGTCGACAACCCGCTCTGGTGGACCCGTCGGGTGATCACCGTGCACCCGCTCGGTGGCGCCCCGATGGGCCGTCACTCCGCGGAGGGCGTCTGCGACTCCTTCGGCGAGGTGTTCGGGCTGCCCGGGCTGCACGTGCTCGACGGCTCGGCGCTGCCCGGGCCGGTGGGGGCGAACCCCTCGCTGACGATCACCGCGTACGCCGGCCGCGGCCCCCGCCCCGGCGCCGGCGACCGGCCCGGCCACGGACGCCCCCGCCGCCCAGGCCCCGGGCACGGACGTCCCGGTGGCGCCGGTCGCGGCCGCCCGGGTGAACGGCGAGCGGCCCACCAGCCTCTCCTTCACCGAGGAGATGAAGGGGTACCTCGCACTCGACACCCAGGACCCCGAGCAGGGCCGGGAGCTCGGCCGCTCGTTGCAGCAGCGGCTGATGTTCCGCCTGACGATCACCACCCACGACGTGGACCGCTTCGTCGCCGACCGGAACCACCCGGCCACGGCGGTCGGCTACGTCGACTGCGACCTCCTCGGCGGCCGACTCGCCGTCGAACACGGCTGGTTCAACCTCTTCACCCGCGACGGCGACCCCCGCCGGCGGCAGATGCTGTACCGGCTGCACCTGTCCGACCAGGGCGGCAACCCGCTCACCCTGGTGGGGCACAAGGACGTGCACGACGACCCGGGCCTCGACGTGTGGCGCGACACCTCCACGCTCTACGTCAGGATGCTCGCCGGTCACGTGCCGCCCGACGGTGACGCCGCCGCACCGGTGCTCGGCGCGGGCGTCATCACCATCCTGGTGCGGGACTTCGTCCACCAGATGACCACCTTCCGGGCGGTGGGCCCGCACCCCGCCCGGGCGCTGGAGCGCTTCGGCCGGCTGTTCCTCGGCGAGCTGTGGGCCGTCTACGGTCCGCGCCTGGCGCTGACCAAGGAGCCGTCATGAAGTCATACGAGCTGCGCGAGTACGCCGGGGACCTCGGCTTCACGCCGCAGGACCAGATGCGCTGGCTGGCACCGAAGGAGCTGGCCCGTACCGCGGTCAAGGTCGGGCTGGCCTCCGTCTTCTGCGGCTACTCGGACAAGCGGGAGGTCCAGGGCGCCCTCCCGGCGGACCTCCTGCGGGCGCCGCTGCGCGAACCCGACGCGCAGGAGATCTGGATCGACTACGTGGCCGACCTCGGCGACGGCTTCGACGCCACCAGCTCGGTAGCCTGGACGGTGGCGGCGGAGAAGATCACCCTCGACGAACCCGGCGCGGTACGGGCCCAGTTGAGCCGGGGCTCGCTGCTCGTCCTGGGCGGCGACGAGGTGTACCCGGTGGCGTCGGCGACGGGGTACGAGGACAAGATGAAGGGTCCGTACCGCGCCGCGCTGCCCACCGCGGACGACCAGCCGCTGATGGTCGCGCTGCCGGGCAACCACGACTGGTACGACGGACTCACCTCGTTCCTGCGGATCTTCGCCCAGCAACGGCCCATCGGCGGCTGGCGGACCCGGCAGACCCGCAGCTACTTCGCCGTCCAACTGCCCCAGCGCTGGTGGCTCGTCGGCCTGGACAGCCAGCTCGGCGCGTACTACGACGGCCCGCAGCTGCGCTACTTCGAGACCCACCTGTCGGCCAACCTGCGGCCCGGTGACGGCGTGATCGTCTGCGCGGCCGAGCCCACCTGGGTCAAGAGCGCCGACCGGGACGTGGACGACTTCAACGCGCTGCACTGGTTCGACCGCCACTTCGTGCGCAGCCGGATCGACCCCGCGAGCGGCGAGCGGGTGGCGACGCACGCCTCGATCCGGCTCTGGCTCACGGGCGACCGCCACCACTACGCGCGGTACGCCGAACGGCTGCCCCAGGACCCGCCCGATCCGGTGTCCACCACCGCCGACCTGCCGCCCGACCCGGCCCGGCGCCAGATGGTGACCTGCGGCATGGGCGGCGCCTACCTCGCCTCGACGCACCGACTGCCGGCCGAGCTGCCCCTGCCACCCAGCGGTTCGCGGCTGCGCGACAAGGACAGCCCGCCGACGGTGTTCGCCCGCGCGCCGCGCACCGAGCCCAGCGCCCAGGAGTCCCGCCGGCTCGTGCGGGGCATCGCCGAGCCGTGGTCGCCGCGCTGGCTGGCCCGGCGCAACCCGGGGTTCGCCGAGCTGACGGCGGGCGTGCACGCGCTGCTCTTCCTGCTGGTGGCCTTCCTCTTCGCGCTGACGCAGGGGGTGCTGCGGCCCGTGGACGCCGTGCGCGACGCCGACGGACGGCACCTGGGCGACTTCGTCGCGGGTCTGGTCGGCCTGCTGGCGCTGTTCCTGGTCCTGGCCTGGCTCTACCGGCTGGCCCGCCGGGGCCGGCGGGCGGCGCCGGGCAGCGCGACGACCGGCGTGCTGCTCCAGGTCGCGGTGGCCCTGGTGGTGCTGGCCGTCACGGTGGCGATCCCGTTCCCGGCCGGCTGGTCCGGGTGGGCGGTGCTGGCGGTCTGCCTGCTGGTGGCGGGGCTGCTCGGCGCGCTGCTGGGCTCGGAGGTCTTCGGGCTCTGGATGCTGTCGGCACGCGGCGGCGTGGTCGTCGACTGGCAGATGTCGGGCCAGTCGATCGAGGACCACAAGGGGTTCCTGCGCCTGCACATCGCGCCCGACGGCGACCTCACGCTCTACCCGCTGGTCCTGGACGGCATCTGTCGCGACTGGGACCTGGTGGACGACCCGGTGCTCGGCAAGCGGCCGGTGCCGGCCACGCCGCCGACCGCACGGCTGATCGAGGATCCCCTCGTGATCGGCCGGAAGGCGGGGCCGTCATGACCGGCCTGCCGCGACCCGGCCCACTGCTGCGACCCGGCTCAGTGCCGCGGCGCGGCCCACTGCTGCGACCGACGACCCGGCGTCCGGGGCGGGGCACGGACCCAGCGGCCGGCCGGGCCACCACCCGGCCGACCACCCGCCGCGACCACGTCACCGAGGTGCGGCCGCTGACCGCGCTGGACGGCCGCCCGCTGACGCTCGTGCACGTGCAGGGCCGGCACCCGCCCACCCGCGGCCCGGTCCTGGTCGCGCACGGCGCTGGCGTCCGGGCCGAGTTGTTCCGTCCGCCGCTGCCGCACACCTTCGTCGACGCCCTGATCGACGACGGCTGGGACGTGTGGCTGCTCAACTGGCGTGCCTCGATCGACCTCGACCCGGTGCCCTGGACCCTGGACCAGGCGGCGGCGTTCGACCACCCCGCCGCGGTGGCCCACATCCGGGCGGCCACCGGCGCGGACCGGCTCAAGGCCGTCGTGCACTGCCAGGGCTCGACGTCGTTCATGATGGCGCTGGCCGCGGGCCTGCTGCCCGAGCTGGAGACCGTGGTCAGCAACGCGGTGTCGCTGCACCCCGTCGTGCCCGACCTGTCCTCGTTCAAGATCGGTCGGGTCGCGCCGCTCGTCGCCCGCGCGCTGCCCTACCTCTCCCCCGCCTGGGGGGACCGGCCCGAGGGCCTGCTCTCCCGGCTGATCGTGCGGTTCGTGCGCGCCACCCATCCGGAGTGCCGCAACTCCGTCTGCCGGATGGTCAGCTTCACCTACGGCACCGGCCGGCCGGCCCTGTGGTCCCACGCGAACCTCGACGACGCGACGCACGAGTGGATCCGCGGCGAGTTCGCCGACGTCCCGATGACGTTCTTCGCGCAGATGAACCGGTGCATCCGGGCCGGCCACCTGGTGGCGACGGGCGACGTCGCGGGCCTGCCGCGGTCCTTCGTCGCCCGGGCGCCCAGCACGGACGCGCGGATCGTGCTGCTCGGCGGCGAGCAGAACCGGTGCTTCCTGGCGGAGAGCCAGCGCCGCACCTTCGACTTCCTCCAGCGGCACCGCCCCGGCCGCGACAGCCTGTACCTGCTGCCCGGCTACGGCCACCTCGACGTCTTCCTGGGCCGCCGCGCGGCCCTCGACACCTACCCGCTGATCCTGAAGGAGCTGGCGCATTGACATCCTCCCCGCCCTGGAGGGCGGGGATTCCCCTCAGCCTCGCGGCTGAGACACCCCGCGTGTGCGGGGTGCTGGGACACCTTCCTGCTTCACCGACGACTGCCCGCCCGGAGTGCTCCGTTGAGGTCTCACACCGTCTCCACAGGCTGTAACCGCCAGTCCGGCGGCCAGGATGTTGATGGCCGCGTTCACGTCCCGGTCGTGGGTCGTCCCGCAGCCGCACGTCCACTCACGGACGTTGAGCGGCATCCTGCCCTGCAGGGTGCCGCAGTGGGAGCACAGTTTGGAGCTGGGGAACCACCGGTCAACGGCGATCACCTCGCGCCCGTACCACTGCGCCTTGTACTCCAGCATCGACCGCAGCTCGGACCAGGAGGCATCCGCGATGGCGCGGGACAGCTTCCGATTCCTGATCATGTTGCGGACCGACAGATCCTCGATCACGACCGTTTGGTTCTCACGGACGAGTCGGGTGGTGAGCTTGTGCAGGAAGTCACGCCTGCGGTCGGCGATCCGGGCGTGAGCCCTGCCGACCTTGAGTCGGGCCTTCGCCCGGTTCCTGCCGTCGCCCTCGGCCTTGCGGGCCAGGTCCCGCTGAGCCCTGGCAAGGCGTTCACGGTCCCTGCGCTCGAACTTCGGGTTGGTGATCCTCTCCCCGGTGGAGAGCGTCAGCAGGCTCGTCACGCCGGCGTCGATCCCGACGGCTACGTTGACCGGTGCCGACATGCCGGGCCGGTCGTCGCACAGCATCGAGACGAACCAGCGCCCCGCACTGTCCTGGGACACGGTGACGGTGGACGGTTCAGCCCCCTCGGGGAGCGGGCGCGACCACGCGACGTCCAACGGATCGGCCATCTTGGCCAGGGTCAACCTGCCGTCGCGGTAACGAAATCCGCTGGTGGTGTACTCGGCGGACCTGCGGGACTTCTTCCGGGACTTGAATGTCGGGTACTTCGCCCGCTTGTTCCAGAAGTTGGCGAACGCCCCTTGCAAGTGCCGCAGGGTCTGCTGCAACGGGACCGACGACACCTCGGACAGGTAGGCCAGTTCCTCGATCTTCTTCCACTGCGTCAACATCGCGCTCGTGGCGTTGTAGTTCACCCGCTCCTGACGCAATGTCCACGCCTCAGTACGGGCCTGCAACGCCATGTTGTAGACCTTGCGAACACATCCGAACGTGCGCGACAGCTCAGCCGCTTGCACATCGGTCGGGTAGAAGCGGTACTTGAACGCCCGCTTCACATGGTTCACGACCACTCTCACAACCTAGCGAGCGTGGCTGTAGAGATCAAAACTGCGGGTCAGAGCACTGCGGTCCGCCTGACGGCGAAACGCAGCTCCCCGTCCCGCTCCGCAGGAAATCCAATTCCTCCCCGGCCTGAAGCCCGGGGTTTCCTTGGAGGCATCCGATGAAGACGATCCTGTCCCTCGCCCGGCTGGGGTTGTCGGCCGCGCCCTCGCCGTTCCCGCGCCGGCAGCGCCGGCTGGCCGGACGCCATGCCCTGGTGGACGACATCGCGTTCCAACTGCCGGTCGACTCGCAGGACTCACCCGTCCTGATGGCCGCCTTCACCGTCGACCGCGCGGCGGCCGCCGAGCTGCTGCCCGGCGGCGAGCTGCACCCAGTGGTGCTGCCGGGCGGCCGGGGCCTGCTGGTCATCACCGTGGTCGACTACCTGCGCACCGACATCGGCCGGTACATCGAGTACTCCATCGCGCTCGCCTGCACGCACGGCCGCCGGCCGGCGCCGGCGCTGCTGCCGGCGCTGCTGCGCGGCACCTTCGGCACCGGACAGTACGTGCTGGACCTGCCGGTCAGCAGCGAGATCTCGGTGAAGGGCGGCAAGGGCATCTGGGGAATGCCCAAGCACCAGGCCAACCTCGACTTCCGGATCACCGAGTCGGCCGTGTCGAGCGAGTACCAGGTCGACGGCCGGCTCGGGATGTTCGTCGAGATCGCGCGCCCGCCGGCGACGGCGCTGCCGCTGCGGGTCGGCGCGGTGAACTACTGCGCCTTCCGGGGCATGCTGATGAAGTCGTCCGTCTACTTCGAGGGCGACGCCGACCTCGCGTTCGGCCGGCGGGCCCGGGCCCGCCTCGTGGTCGGCGACGCGCCACAGGTCGCCGCGCTGCACGGGCTGGGGATCGCCGTCCACCCGCTCTTCACCTGCTACCTGCCCTCGACCCGGGGCGTGCTCGACGACCACTTCGAGTGCTGGTTCCTGACCAGCGACGAGCCGGGGCACACCTTCGGCGAACCGCTGCGCGACGTCGTCGACCTCGGCCTGTCGCAGCAGTGGCTGGAGCCGCCGCGCATCGACGTCGGAGCCCGGTCGTGAGGCGGGCCCGCTCCCTCGTCGCCGGGGGCGACCGGCCGGGGGCGCTCCCGTGAGCCTGCTGCCGCGCCGGGTCACCGGCGACCCGCTGCGCCTGGTGCTCGTGCTGATCGGAGCGCTCACCGTGCTCTCCGGCCTGGTCCAGCTGGTCGCGCCGGGCGTCGTCCTCGACCTGCTGTCCGCGGACTCGACGGCGCTCGGCAGACAGCTCTTCGCGACCGTCGGGATGTTCATGGTGATCGTGGGCGGGCTGCTCGTCCAGGGGCTGCTGTCGCCCGCGCCGCCGCCGTACCTGCTCTTCTGGACGGGTCTGCAGAAGTTCGGCGCCTTCCTGATGGTGACCGTCGCCGTGGCCCGCGACCTGTTCGGGACGGCCGCGCTGCCGGTGGCGTTCTTCGACCTGGCCACGGCCCTGTTGTGCGGGCTGATGTGGCGCCGCCTCGCACGCCGGGCGCGGCAGGTGCCCGCCGCGAAGGAGGGGCCGTGAGGCGTTCCCTGGTGCTGGCCGGCGGCGGGATGCGGGTGGCCTGGCAGACCGGCGTGGTGCGGGCCCTGCGCGAGCACGGCCTGGCCTTCGACCACGTCGACGGCACGTCCGGCGGGATCATGACCACCGGCATGCTGCTGTCGGGGCAGGATCCGGCAGAGATGGGCCGGCGGTGGTCCGAGCTCGACGTGCACGACTTCAACTCCCCCCTGCCGGCGGCCGACTACCTGAAGGGACCGTGGTCGCTGCCGGCCCTGGGGGACGCCGACGGGGTACTGCACAAGGTGCTCCCCGCGCTCGGCATCGACGTCGCGGCCGTGCGGTCCTCGCCGCTGCAGGGCACCTTCAACCTGGTCGACTTCGTCACCAAGACCTGCGTGGCGGTGCCGAACACGGAGATCGACCTGGAGTTGATGGCGGCCGGCATGTCGCTGCCGCTCTTCATGCCGCCGCTGCGGCGCGACGGGCGGGTGTGGACCGACGCGGTCTGGGTCAAGGACGCGAACGTGGGCGAGGCGCTGCGCCGCGGGGCCGACGAGGTGTGGCTCGTCTGGTGCATCGGGAACGCGCGGTACTGGGGGGACGGCCCGCTGGAGCAGTACGTCCACATGATCGAGATGAGCGCCAACGGGGCCCTGTTCGCCGAACTCGCCACCGCGGAGAGGCCCTTCGTGCTGCACGTGGTCAAGCCGCGCCACCCCCTGCCGCTCGACCCCGAGTTCTTCACCGGCCGGATCACCGCGGACACCCTGGTGGCGATGGGCTATCGCGACGCCTGGGACTACCTCGACGGCGCCGGTCCCTCGGGCGTGCCGAAGGACCCGACCTGCACCACGATGGACGTGGCGCCGCGCGGGGTGCGCTTCGGGGAGCGGATGCACGGCGAGGTCGGCGGCGCCGAACTGCTGCTGGACGTGACCGTCGAACTGCCGCTGCCCGCCGACGGCGCCGCCTCACCCGGCGCCCGCCTGGTGGGGCACGTCGACCACGCGCCGTGGGGCGGCCGGGTGCTGCTGGCCGACGGGCGCCTCGAGGCGGCGGGCAGCGGAGTGACGTACCGGGCGCGCGTGCGCCTGGACGGGCGGTGGCAGGAGGTGCGGGCCCGGCGCGACCTGGCCGACGGCCGGGGCCCGGACCTGTGGTCGGACGCCCGCCGGGCCGACTTCTGGGCGGGTGACGGGTGCACCGGGGAGCTCACCCTCGGGCTGCGCGACGCCGCCCGGTCCCTGGGGTCGGTGGAGCCGGTGGGCGCGCACGGCCTGCGCGGCCACGCCGAGGCGCTGGCCGAGCTGGCCCGGGTCGGCCTGCGGCGGGGGCTGGCGCGGTAGCGGGC
>NZ_BAAALF010000207.1:0-13375 GCF_039528135.1 Kitasatospora nipponensis
CCCTCCCCCCCCCCCCCCCGCCCCCCCCCCCCCCCCCCCCGCCCCCCCCCCCCCCCCCCGCCGGCGGCGGCTGCAGCGGGCCGGGGCGGGCGGCCAGCGGGGCCACCACCCGGGTGGGCCGCGGCAGCGGCGCGCCGGTCGGACCGCCCTCGCCGGGGCGGGGGCGCTGCGGCAGCGGCCGGCCCTCGGGCAGCAGCGCGTCGGGGTGCGGGCGGCCCTGCTGCGCCAGGTCCGGGTGCTCGCCCGCGCTGCTGCTGGCCGGCACGCAGGCCCAGAGCAGCACGGCCGCGCCCGGCAGCCACGGCTCGCGGGTGTCCGGCGCGACGATCCACCGGCCGCTTCCCGCACCCGGAGCCTCGCCCTGGTCGACCGGCCGCTGCACCGGCGGCACGGTCACCGCGTCGCCCAGCCCGTGGCAGAGCAGCGGCGGCACGTCGCGGGCCCACTCCTCCCAGGCCAGCAGGGTGCGCAGCCGCGGCGCCGCCCCGGGCTGGACGAAGACCAGGGTCCGCCCGCGGTAGACGGCGACCGGCCCGCAGCCCGGCCCGGAGGCCCAGAGCTCGTCCAGCACCCGGCGGCCGAAGAGCGCCGGCATGCTGATCACGTCGAAGGCCTTGCCGCAGGGCAGCACGGTCGGCGCCCAGGGGCGCGCCTGCCACAGCGCGCGCATGCTGCGCGGGTACTCGCTGGCCGAGGCCAGCCAGGCCTCGCCCGCGACGGTGAGGTACTCCACGGATTGAAAGGTCCAGATGTCCACGCCCAGCAGCGTGCTCCGGGCGCGTCGGGCCGCGCAGCGAAAATCCCGTTCGCCGGACAGTGCGGGCGGGGGCGGCGTAAGCTTTCCGGCCGCATATGCCAGCGGCCGCCCGCACCCGTCGCGGCGGCCCGCCCGTGGGCCCGCCGGCAGCTCCGCCCGTGGCCCCGGGGGTGGCCCTACCGCTCGCCGGTCCGGGGCTGACGCTGCAGGCCACGGCCGTACTCGACCATCCGGGCCGCGTAGTCCGGGGTCCAGTCGACCCGGGCGGCGATCTCGGCGGCCGAGAGCGCGTCGAACCGCCGCGGGTCGGCCAGCTGCGCCGCCGCTATCGCCTGGAAGTCGGTCGCCCGTTCCGCCGCCACCCGGAAGGCCAGTGCCAACTCGGTCGAACGCCTCAGCAGTTCGGCCGGGTCGTCGATGTTCTCCAGCTGGAAGAACCGTTCCGGCTCGGCCACCAGCGCGTCGGGTTCGAAGAGCAGCGGGGCCGGCCGCAGACGGCGCGGCGGGTCTTGGCGATCGGGCATGCGGAAACACCTTCGGTGACGAGGAGCGGATCTCGGCCGTCGTCCATTGTCGCGCGTGGGGCGCCCGCTACGGAACGGTGCGGAGGCGGGCGCTGGGCCGAGCTCCCGCGCCGGGGGCGTACCTCGCCGGGTCCGCCGGCCCGCGCACCCCGTCCCACCAGCGACGATGTGACCTGCGGCTACACCCGCACCCGGTGCTCCGCCAAGTGCTCCAACACCCGGTGGTTGGCCTCCCAGCCGTCCGGGAACTGGGCGCCGACCCGCTCCAGCAGCGGGATCACCTGGCCGCCGATCTTCTCCTGCCAGTCGCCGGGGATTCGCACCGCGGCCCCCAGCTGGACCGGGTCGGTGGCGGGGTGCTCGTCCAGCAGCTGCGCGATCCCGGCCCGGGCCACCACGATGCAGGCGTGCCGGTGGCGGGAGGCGAGCACGCAGAGCCGGCCGGTCTCCAGGTGGAAGGCGGTGGCGTCCGGACGGCCCGAGAGCGGGTGCAGCACCACCGTCACGTCGTACTCGCGCCCCTGCAGCCGGTTGGCGGTGTCCACCGTGACGGCCGGGCCCAGCGTCGGGTCCACCGGCACGCCCAGCTCGGTCAGCGCCGCACGCACCGCGGCCGCCTGGTCACGGTGCGCGGTGCCGACCGCGATCCGGCCGGGGGTGAGCGGCTGCCGGCCCTGCTCGGAGACGGCCAGCAGGTCGTTCTCCAGCAGCCGGCGCACGGTGGCGGCGACGGCCGCCACCGCCTGCGGGTCGGTGCGCACGGTGTGCCGGGCCGGCAGCTCCAGCAGCGCCCAGCCGTGCTCGGCGGCCTCGTCGATCGCGCCGTCCACCGCCGAGCCGTCCGAGCGCCCGCCCGCCAGCAGCAGCCGCTCGCCGGGGCCGGTGCCGGAGCGGAACGGCGTGCACGGGTAGAAGGCGGCCGAGATCAGCGGCGCGGCCGAGGCGGGCAGCCGCCAGGAGACCGGCAGTCGGTGCGGGGTGATGGCCGGGTTGTGCGCCAGCAGGGTGACCACCGCGCTGCTGGAGGGGTCGTAGGACAGGCCGCTCCACTGCTCGGTGCCGACCACCGTGAAGGGGTCCAACTGCCCCGGGTCACCGACGAACAGGGCCCGGTCGAAGAGCCGGGCGACCGCCAGCAGCGCGTCCGAGCGCATCTGGTAGGCCTCGTCCACGATCGCGTGCCGCCAGGGCTCGACGTCCTTGACCCACTGCCACTTGGCGGCCGTGGAGACCACCACGTCCTGCTCCAGCAGGTCGCCGGGCTTGCTGCTGGCCGTCACGCCCGGATGCCGCAGCGCCTCGGCGGCCGGGCGGGCGTCGCTGCTGTGCAGCCGTCCGATCCGCAGCTCGGGGGCCTTGCCGGCCAGCCGGTCCACCAGGTCGTCCACCTGGCTGTTGGTCTGCGCCACGATCATCAACCGCTCGCCCGCGTCGACCAGTTCGCGGGCGGCCTTGACCACGAGCGTCGACTTGCCGGCGCCGGGCGGGGAGTCGACCACCACGCCCCGCGGCGCCCCCGGGGCGGGCCGCACGGTGGCCGCCAGGATCGCCGCCACGGCGGCGTCGGCGGGCGCGCCCGGATCGACGGCGGCGGGCGGGGCGGGGGGGGGGGGGCCGGGGCCGGGGGCGGGGGGCCGGCGCCCGGATCGACGGCGGCGCTGGGGGCGGCGGCGACGAGGCCGGGGCCGGCGGGGACCGGGCCGGTGGCGGTCGGGTCGAGGCGGGGCTGGAGGGAAGTCACAGTGCTGTTCATGCCCACTCTTCGCTGCCGGAAGTCGAATGCGCGGTGGCCGACGGCGGACCGCCGTGTGTCCACGGAGTGTCGTCCGGCTCCGGCAGCGGCGCGGACTGACGCACCGTCAACTCGAAGAGGGTGAAGGTGACCTGCTCGCCGACCGCGGGCAGACTGCCGGGCCGGGGCTCCTTCCCGTTGCCCATGCCGTTGAGCACCCGCAGGGTGAGCAGGCCGGCGGCCCGGTCGAAGGCGACCACCGAGGCCTTCTGGGAGACCTTCGGCGCGGCCGGCCCGCTCTGGACCTGCTCGCCCTCGGCCTGCTCCCCGCCGACCTGCTCGACGCCGGCCGCCGGGCGGGGCGCGACCGGTGCCCGGTGGACCTCGCGGCCCAGGTCGGCGTGCGGCTGGTCGGCGGTGCGCACGGTCAGCAGCGGACGCGGCTTGGGGGAGCGGCCCGAGGTGTCCCAGTCGGGCACCAGCTCGGTCACCACGCCGCTGAACGCCTCGCCGGCCAGCCGCCGTTCGGCCATCGCCAGCGGATCGTCCAGTGCCTCCTGGACCTCCACCCTGACCTGCTCGCGCTCGCGCTGGGCCAGCTTGCGGGCCGCGGTCACCGCGTCGTCCAGGCGCGGCTGCGGCGGCTCGCCGGCCGCCAGCCGGTCGCGGTGGCCGGTGTAGGACCAGCGGTCGCTCTCCCAGCGCTCCGCCAGGTGGGCGGCCGGCGGCAGCGCGCGCAGCAGGTCCAGGCCGTGCCAGACGTCCCGCCAGGTCGGCAGCAGGACGCCGAGCAGCACCTCGCGCAGCCTGGCCACGGTCTGCTCCAGGTGGGCGTGCGCCTCCCGGGTCCGCGGACCGTCCGGTCCCTCGGCCTGCTGGGCGGTGCGCAGCGCGCCCAGGGCCGCGTCGTGGCGGGCGATCGCGGGAGCCAGCACCTTCTCGTCGAAGCGCGGGTCGGTGGCCGGCCCGGCGGGCGGGTGCAGCAGCTGGCCCAGCTCGTCGCGCGCGGTCTCGGCGTGCTCCGCGGCCTGGGCGCCGCGCAGGCCCGGTGCCGGTGCGTGCCAAGCGAGTTGGGCTGCCAGGTGCTGGTCCTCCAGGTGGCTCTGGCCGGTCGCCCAGTGCCGGGCGAGCAGGCCGGTCATCGGCAGCAGCAGGCAGGCGCCGGGGACCTGGGCCCGGTCGGTGAGGTGGGTCAGCCAGCGCCCGAGCAGCGGCACCCGGGCCGGCGCCGGATAGGGGCCCGGGTCCGGGTCCTCGGCGGTGCGGCGGAACCGGGTGGCCCGTCCGAGCAGCGCCAGGTGGCGCACCGCGCCGGTGTTCGGCACCAGCAGCTGCGGGGCGTCGGCGCACAACTCCCGTACCACCGGGGTCTTCTCGCCGCTCTGCGGATCCTTCTCGCTGCCCTCGATCAGCTCGACCTCGGCGCCGAAGGACTCCAGGTAGGGGAGCAGGTCGCCGGCCAGTTCGGAGAGGAACGCCGCCCGCCGGTCGCGGTTGAGCGGCTGCGGCACGATGTGCAGCCGCGGGCTCTGCCGGTCGGTGCCGAGCAGGACGGCCAGCGGCGCGCCGTCCTCCGCGGCGGCCGCCAGCGGGACGAGCACGAGAGGGCGCTCGGAGAGGTGCCGGTGGCGGACGGTGGCCAGCGGCTCGGCGCGACCGCTGCGGACCGCCTCCAGCCGGGCCAGCGTGGTCAGCAGGCTCATCCGCCCACCCCGGCCAGGGCCTCCGCGCGCAGCCGCGCAGCGTGCCGCAGGCGCTCCACGGCCTCGTCGAGCTCGCCCGACTCCCGCTCGCCGTCATCCCCGTCCGGCTCGCGGTCCGGCTCCCGGTCCGGCTCGCGCCGCGGCGCGCCGGCGGCGGCGGCCAGCGCCGCGCCGACCATGCGCAGGCCGCCCAGGTCCGCCCGCACCCCGCGCCCCACCTGCTCGACCGCGTCCGCGCAGCGGGCCTGCGCGCGGCAGTGGAAGCCCAACTCGCAGGACGACAGGCACTCCGGTCCGTAGGAGGCCGGTACCGCCTCCACCGCCTGAGCCAACTCGGCCGCCGGGCGGGTCGGTTGGCCCGCCTCGTCGGGGGCCAGGTCGAAGCTGGTCCCCGGCGGCAGCGCGTCGAGCAGGTCCTCGATCCGGGTGAGCCGGGCCAACTGGCGCCGGGTGGCGGCGACTTCCCGGCGCACGTCGATGGCGGCCGCGGTCGGTCGCTGTCCGAAGTCCTGCGGGCAGACCAGCAGCACCGCGGGCTCCGGACTGCCCGGCAGCCGCGGGTCCTCGTACGGTCCGTACCGGGCGTCGTGCCCGCCCGCCTCCTGCAGCGCCAGCACGTAGACCGCGGCCTGCCGGGCGGCCGCGCCCACCTTCGCCGGATCGGCCGAACCGTCCAGCACCGGAAAGGACTTGATCTCCACCACGGTGCACCGCCCGCCGTGCACGATCACCGCGTCCGGCTCCAGGTAGGCCGGCGCGCCGGCCACCAGCCGCCGCAGCATCGGGTGGTCCAGCAGCGTCCAGGCCGCCGGGTCGGCGAGCGAGTCGGCCACCGCCGCGGCCAGTGCCTCGGCGGTGCGCGCCGCCCGCACGGCCGGGCCCGAGCGCGGCAGCAGGTCGGGCTCGGCCAACCGGGCGCCGTCGTCCGGCGGCAGACCGAGGTGGCGGCGCAGCGGGGCCAGCAGCGCGGCGCAGCCGTCCGCCTTCAGCCGGGCCTCGAAGAGCGTGCCGCGGGCGATGGCGAACGGGGAGCGGCCGAACGGCGCGGGCCGGCCCAGCCGGCCCGCCACCGCCGCCTTGTCCACCCCCGCGGCATCCAGCAGGGCGCGGCGGCGGCAGCCGGGGTTGGCCGCCAGGGCGGCCAGCGCACGGGCGTCGAGGCCGCGCTGGTCGGCCGGGCCGCGCAGGGCGGCGAGGCGCCGCACCGGCCCGGCCGCGAGATCGGGGAGCGAGACGTTCATGGTGCTCGCCAGTCTCCCACCCACCACCGACAACACGCCCCACCAGCCCGACCACCGCGCCACCCCCGCGCCGACGTCACCCGCCGCGGCCCGGTCCGCGCCGCCCCCGCCGGCCGGGTGGGGGATCATGGAGCGGAACGCTTCGATCGTGCCCAGCCCCCAGGAGTTCGCGATGCCCGCTCGTCTGATCCTCGTCCGCCACGGTGAGACCGCCTGGTCGGCGAGCGGCCAGCACACCGGCCGCACCGACATCCCGCTCACCGAGGAGGGCCGCGCGATGGCCCGCGCGGTCGGTGCCCGGCTGCAGCGGGCGCCCTGGCGCGGCCTGCCCGACGCGCGGGTGCTGACCAGCCCGCTCTCCCGGGCCCGGGAGACCTGCGAGCTGGCCGGTTTCGGCCACCGGGCGGTGGACGAGCCCGCCCTCATGGAGTGGGACTACGGCGCCTACGAGGGCCGCACCGGCGTGGACATCCGCGAGCACGACCACCCGGGCTGGCTGATCTGGCGCGACGGGGTGCCCGGCGGCGAGAAGCTCTCCGACGTCGCGGCCCGCGCCGACGGCCTGCTCGCCCGGCTCGCCGACGACCACGGCACCCCGCACCCGGACACCACCACCATGCACGCGGCCGACTGCGACGTGGTGCTCTTCGCCCACGGCCACCTGCTGCGCATCCTGGCCGCCCGCTGGCTGGGCCTGGCGCCGGAGTACGGCCAGCGCCTCAAGCTGGGGACGGCCGCGCTCTCGGTGCTCTCCTGGGAGTACGGGCTGCCCGCGCTGGAGATCTGGAACGACCACAGCCACCTGGACACCCTCACCGCCTGACCCGCACCCGCCCGACCCGCACCCGCCCGACCCGCACCCGCCCGCCGCCGGCTCAGGCGGCCAGCGCGCCCTGGTCGTGCCGCTCCAGGAAGCTGCGCACCTCGCCGAGGGCCTCGTGCCCGCGCAGCCGGGCCGCGGTGTCGGCGACCATGCCGCGGATCCGCGCCGAGCGGACGCCGGTGAGCAGTTCCACCGCGGCGCTGCCGTGCGCGGCGGCCCCGACGAGGTCGCCGCGCCCGAGCCGGTCGTGCGCGAGCTCCGCGGTGTACAGCGCCCGGTTGCGCACGAAGTGCGGCTCCTGGAGCAGCGTCGCCTGCGCGGCCCGCTCGCTGGCCCGGTCCCACTCGCCCAGCGCCGACCAGCACTGCGCCTCCAGCCCGGCGATCTCGGCCTCGCCGAAGAAGGACATCCACTCCGGGTCGGACTCGCCCGGGCCGCGCTCGAAGAGCGTGTGCGCGCGGGTCAGCGCCCGCTCGCAGGCCGCCCGGTCCCGCAGCAGCGCCCACGCACCGGCCTCGCGCATCGCCAGCAGCGCGAGCAGCCGCTCCGAGTCGAGGCCGCGGGCCGCGCTCTGTCCGGCCTGGGCGGCCCGCAGCGCCTCGCGCGGGCGGCCGGCGTCGCGGGCCAGGAAGGCGCTGTTGCAGAAGACATGGGCCTCCAGCGCCGCGTCGCCGGCCATCCGGGAGGTGGCCAGCGCCTCGGCGTAGAAGGAGCGCGCGTCGCCGAGCCGGTTGGAGTCGTGCGCCAGCCAGCCCACCGAGATGGCCAGCTCCCCGGCGGTCGACTGCAACCGCCGTTCGGTGGCGAGCGAGTAGTCGCCATCGTTGAGCAGCACGTACGCGCCGCGCAGCGACCGTCCGGCCCGCTCCAGCAGGGCGTCGGCGCCGTGCACGTCGTCGGCCAGCCGGATCTCCCGGACGGCGTCCTCGACGGCCTGGACGTCGGCCGAGCCGACCTTGCGCGGGGCCGGTTGGGCCACCGGCTGGAGCGGCGGCAGCGGGTCGGCGCTGGTGGCGGCCCGGGCCGGCGCGTCCAGGCCGAGTACGGCGGCCAGGGCGGTCGGTCCGCCGCTCAGGAACGTACGGCGACGCACGTCGTCGTTCTCCTCGTCAGGGTGGTGCACGGCGGGATCGGGCGCGGTGGATCCCGGTGCGGTGGGCGGCGCGGGCCGCCGGGCCGGTGGGCGGCGCCGGACGGCCGTCCGCGGGGAGAAGCCGAGGTCCTCCAGGGACCGGTCCGGCCACATGTGCCGGAACACCCGCTCGTAGGCGTAGTTGGGGCAGCGGATCTCGCCGGCCTCCACCCGGCCGATGTACCGGGCGTCACAGGAGACGTGCTCGCCGATGCCCCGGGCCGCCCGGCGGATCGTGGTGGCGAACTCCGCGGGGGAGAGGTCGCCGCGCAGCTCGCGCATCGCGGCGTTGGGGGTGGGCGCGGTGTTTGCGGAGGCTGCGGGGGCTGCCATGGTGCGCTCCGAGGTGGTGCGGGGCACGGTACGTGGGGATGCCGATGTGCCCCGGTGTGTCGGAAATGGTCCGACCGGGGCGACGGCTCGACAGTACCGGCTGTCATCAGGCACTCACGAAGTGTTTAGGGGAAAATGACGCCTATTTAGGAGTAAAGCGGACATTTCTCTGCGGTTTTGCCATGAAATGCCAAAGCTTGCTGTAAGGCGCCCCGTGGCCATCCGCCGGCCGGGCCCGTTGTGTTGATAACGGGACACCGGGCACTGCCCGCCCCACCGGTCACATTCATACCATCAGTTCACTTGTCTCACTGACGGACCCTCAGTTTCGCCCAGCCCGTGGGAGATCGGGCAGCGCCGGGGCGAACGGCGGGGAAAGCGGATGTGAGGGAACACGCGAGGGAAAGCAGGAGGGCCAGCATGATGGTCACCGGATTGCCGCAGTTCCGCAGCCTGTTCGCCGGGGAGAGCGCCCGCCGTGCCGAGCCGGCCCGGTCGCCGCAGCCGCGGTCGGCCGCCGGCCGGGGTGCCCCCGGTGGCGCGCAGGCCTCCTGGCGCGGCTGCGACACCGTCACCGTCCCGCTCCGGCACGGGCTCGAGACGGTGGACATCCTGCGGCTGCGCCGGGCCTGCGGCTCGGCCCTGCAGGGCACCACCGCCACCGCCGGCGCCACCGTGAGCTTCCTGGTCCCCAGCGGCACCGCCGAGCGCTGGCACCTGCCCGGCACCTCGTGCACGGCCGGCGCCGTGCCGCTGCCGCCCACCGACCCGCGCTGGCTGGTCCCGCCGGCCGCGCCGGACGGCTCCCCGGCCCCCACCGACCCCTGGGTCCTGCGCTCCGCCCTCTGTGAGGCCGCCTGCACGCTGACCGCCGGCGGCTTCGGCCCCTACTGACCGGGTCGCCCTCACCCTCGCCGGACTCCCCCCGCCGGCCACGCGCACCCGTCACCCCCCGCCGGGCCGGCCCCCACCGGCCACCACCTGCGCGTTCCCCCCGCGCGCGGGAGATACTTCGCTCCATGGGACGAGACCGCGCCGCCCGCAGGCAGCCGAGCAGCACCTCCGACGCGCCCGCCACCGGCGGTGCACGGTCCCGGACCACCGACACCGGCCTGGCCGAGCTGGTCCCCGACCGCGACCGGCCGCAGGCCTTCTCGCTCCTCCTCGACGGAGCCCCGCAGTCCCACGTGGACCTGGCCGACCCCACCCACCTGGGCTTCGAGTACCAGCGCCGGCTGGGTCACCTGGTGGACCTGGCGGCCGAGCCCGGCAAGCCGATCCGGGTGCTGCACCTCGGCGGCGGCGCGCTGACCCTGGCCCGCTACACCGCCGCCACCCGTCCGCGCTCGCGCCAGCAGGTCGCCGAGCTGGACGGTGCGCTGACCGAGTGGGTCCGGGCCGAACTCCCGCTCCCGGCGGCCTGGCAGATCAAGGTGCGCGGCGCCGACGCCCGCGCGGTACTGGAGCGGGCCCCGGAGGCCGGCACCGACCTGGTGATCGCCGACGTCTTCTCCGGGGCCCGGGTCCCCGCGCACTGCACCACGCTGGAGTTCGCCGCCCTCGCCTCCCGGGCGCTGGCCCCCGGAGGGCGCTACACCGCCAACATCGCCGACGGCGGCTCGCTCGCCTTCGCCCGCTCGCAGGTCGCCACGCTGCTGGCGGTCTTCCCCGAGGTGGCCCTGATCGCCGATCCGGCCGTGCTGCGGGGCAAGCGGTTCGGGAACCTGATCCTGGTGGCGGCCCACACCTCCCTGCCGATCGCCGAGTTGACCCGCCGGACCGCCTCGGACTCGGCCCTGGGCCGGGTCGAGCACGGCCGTGAGCTGGCCGCCTTCACCGGCGGCGCCGCGGTGGCGACGGACGAGCGGGCCGCGCCCTCTCCGGCCCCTCCGCCGGACACCTTCCGGCACGCCGGCCGCTGACCGTTCGTCCCTGACCGCTCGTCCCACCAGGCAGCCGGGAGCCGAGCCGCCGGCCGGGCCGGTGCCCGGCGGTGCCCCCGCGCTCAGTGTCCGCGCGGCAGGCCCCGGTGCTTGTACATGGCGGCCCCGGTCAGCAACAGTCCGGCCGCGATCGGGATGAGCACCGCGTCCTGCGAGCCGGTGGCCGCCAGCGGTCCGCCGCCGGAGCGCCGGGTGGGCGGCGCGATCACCGCCAGGCTCCCGTCCACCCGCGGCCGCGCGCCACCGGTCGCGCTGCGGCCATCGCCGGCCCCGACCTCCGCCGTGCTCGCGACGCCGGGGGCGGCACCGGCCACGCCGGACCGCGCGCTGTTCCGGGAGACGGCGAACTCGGCGATCCGGGCGGCGAACGCGCCGAGCGAGCCCCCCTCGGCCGGCGCGCCGTCGGTGACCCGGTTGACCGCGCCGGGCACGCCCACCGCACGGCCGCGCCACCCGTCGGCCGCACCCCAGCCCCGGTGGTCGCCGTAGCCGCCCTGCGGGGAGAGGCCGTTGCGGTCCGCCCCGCCGCGGGTGACCGGGAACCCCGAGGCGTCGGCGGCCCGGTCGGCCTGGTCGACGCCGCCCTCGGCCGGTGCGCCGCCCTGCGGCTCGGTGCCGACGCGCGGCGGCTCCTGCGGCCCGCGGCCCTCGGTGGGTGCCGCGGGCGCCGCGGGCGCGGCGGGCAGCAGGACGGCCGCGATGGCGAAGGCGTCGGGCACCGTCGCCACCTGTCCGGGGAGCGGCAGGCCGCCGGCCTTGATCCGGTTGTGCAGCAACTCGTCGACGGCGCCGCCCGCTCCGGTGGTGCCCGGCGTGGTTCCCCCCGCCGGGCCCGGACCGCCGGCCGCGCCGGGTGCGGAGCCGGGGGCGCCGGCGGCCAGGTCGGCGGCACCTCCCTCGACCGGTCCGTCCGCCCGTCCGGCGATCGGGCGGCCCAGCCGGCCGACCGACTCGACCCGCTGCACGGTGTCCCCCGGCGGCTGACCCGCCACCGCCTGCGCGCTGCCCAGGCCCAGGCCGAACCCCCAGACCTGCGCCAGGACCGCCCCGCCGGCGGCCAGTGTGCGGGTGCGCGGCCCGGGCCGCCGGCGCCCGCCGCAGCGGTGCGGCACCGGGAGTGCGGCAGCGGGCGGCGGCTCGGACCCGGGGGGCGCTTGGTTGGCTCGCACGTGAGGGGAGAACGAACCGGCGCCGGGAAGGTCACGCCGGCCCGACCGCCCGGGTGGCGGCATCGCTCCCGGGAGAGCGATTTTCAGCCGATCTGACGGTATGACAGGTACGGGCCCGACTGGCGGGTCCCGCGCCCGGATCCGGGCCCCGGCGCCGGGCGCCCGCGGGTGCTCAGGAGTTGGGGCGCAGCGTCCAGAGCACCGTCATGACGCCGGTCACGGCGCCGTCCTCGCGGGTGATCTCCACGGTCACCGGGAACTCCGGGCGCTTGCCCTCGTCGAGCTCGGCGACGATCTCCGCGACCGGGCGACCCAGCGTCGCGGTTGCGGTCACGGTGCCCATCGCCAGCTTCTTGTAGGCGATCTCGGCGCTGACGGCGAGCGGGACGGCGCGCGAGAGCTGGTCGCCGAAGGCCGCCAGGACGATGCAGCCGCTGGCCGACTCCGCCAGCGTGAACATGGCGCCGGCGTGCGGGCCGCCGACGTGGTTGTGGTAGTCCGGCTGGTCGGGGAGCTGCAGGACGGCCCGCTCGGGGGTCGTCTCCAGGTACGCCAGCTTCAGGGTGCGGGCCATCGGGACGGTGGAGTCCAGCAGCTGGCCGATCGAAGGAGTGCTCATGGCGGTCATGTTACTTGCCGGTAGCTTCGAGTGGCAGGGGAGCCGGGGAGAAGTTTTTCCCGCAAGGAGCCCGGCCCGGAAACGACTTGAGGGTCTGATCTCCGAAGAGATCAGACCCTCAAGTTCTGATGGGGTGAGTGACGGGACTTGAACCCGCGGCCACCTGGACCACAACCAGGTGCTCTACCAACTGAGCTACACCCACCATCTGTCCGGGGCGTTCCCGCTCCGACAGGAAGAACTCTACAGGATCCGAGGGAGTGCTCGCGCCAGGGTTTCCGGAGGCGGCCGAGGTGGGACGGGGCGCGCCCCCGGGGTGGTGCGGGCTCGCCCCCCGTCACCCACCCGCGGCCGGGTCAGTCCGTGGGGAGTTGGTGCTTGGCCGCGATCGCCTTGGCGGTCTCGGTGTCCGGGCCGGGCGGCGCGACGAACACCGACTCCCGGTAGTACCGCAGTTCGGCGATGCTCTCGCGGATGTCCGCCAGCGCCCGGTGGCTGCCGCCCTTCTGCGGGCTGTTGTAGTACGCCCTCGGGTACCAGCGGCGGGCCAGCTCCTTGATCGAGGAGACGTCCACGATGCGGTAGTGGAGGTGGCCCTCCAGGGCCGGCATGTCCCGGGAGAGGAAGCCGCGGTCGGTGGCGACCGAGTTCCCGCACAGCGGGGTCCGCCCGGCCTCCGGCGCGTGCTCCCGGATGTAGGCGAGCACCAGCTTCTCGGCCTCGGCCAGCGTCGCCCCGTCCGCCAGCTCGTCGAGCAGGCCGGAGGCGGTGTGCATGGTGCGCACCACGTCCGGCATGGTCGTCAGAGCCTCGTCCGGCGGGCGGATCACGATGTCCACGCCCTCGCCGAGGATGTTGAGCTCGGAGTCGGTGACCAGGGCGGCGACCTCGATCAGGGCATCCCGATCGAGGTCCAGGCCGGTCATTTCACAGTCGATCCATACCAAACGGTCGTTCACGTGAACCACCCTACGGCGCGAGCCCGCCCCCGGGGCAGTGCTGGGGCGCCGGACACGGCGAGCCGTGGCCCGGTCGACCCGCGCCGCCCACCCCCGGCCGGCGAGCCGCCGGGGCGCGCCGGCTGGCGGCGGATCACCTGCCGGGGCCTCAGCGCGGGCAGGTGCCGGTGGGGCCGCCCATCGGGGCACCCCACCGACCATCGCACCTCAGTCGCGCGGCACGCCGGAGCCCGACCCCGTCGGGGCGACGACCACCGCCGGATCCGCCGCCGCACCGGGGCGTCGTGCGCCCTCCGCCGGACCGTCGCCGCTCGCCTCGCCCGGGCCGTCGGCCCCCTGCGGCGGCACCCCGGGCCCGGAGCGCCCCGCGCCGGCGAAGCGCGGCCGGGTCTCCGAGCCCCCCGCAGACGCCGGGTGGGCGTCGGCACCGTGGCCCCCGG
>NZ_BAAALF010000208.1:0-13365 GCF_039528135.1 Kitasatospora nipponensis
CCGTCCCGCCGCCGGCCGGTCCGGGCGCGCCGGGCGTGCCGTCACCCGCGGCGGTGGCGCGACCGCCGCGCATCCCGCCGGTTCCCGGTCCGGCCGCGCCCGGCGTGGCCACACCCGGTCCGGCCACACCCGCCGCGGACGGCCGCCGTGCGCTGGCCCCGTCTCCCGTACCACCGGCCCTGCCGGCAGCTCCACGCCCAGCACCACCCGCACCAGCGGAAGGACCCTCTCGATGACCGCAATGACCCAGCCGTCCGGCGACCTCAACTGGCTTCTGGATGACCTGGTGGGGCGGGTCGCCTCGCTGCGGCACGCGGTGATCCTCTCCAGCGACGGCCTGGCCACCGGCGCCTCGCAGGGCCTGGGCCGCGAGGACGCCGAGCACCTGGCCGCGGTGGCGGCCGGCTTCCACAGCCTGGCCAAGGGCGCGGGACGCCACTTCGAGGTGGGCGGTGTGCGGCAGACCATGGTCGAGCTGGACGAGGCGTTCCTGTTCATCACCGCGGCGGGCGACGGCAGTTGCCTGGCGGTGCTGAGTGACGCCGACTCCGACATCGGCCAGATCGCCTACGAGATGGCACTGCTGGTCAAGCGGGTCGGGGAGCACCTGGCCGCCGAGCCGCGGACCCCGGCCGGATGACCGGCTCCCCGGAACCGGCGGCGGGCGCGGGTGACGCCGAGGGCGCGGCGCCCGAGGACGACGCGGTGGCGGCGCAGAGCGCGCCGTCGGGGCAACCGGCCGAGCCCGAGCAGTGGTTCGACGACGAGGCCGGCCCCATGGTGCGCCTCTTCTCGATGACGCGCGGGCGGGCCAGGCCGGTCAACGACGGCTTCTTCGACCTGATCTCGATGATCACCCGCCGTGACCCGGCCGCGCACGACCCCGCCGGCGGCTCCGCGCTGCCCGCTCCCGCCCTGGACCCCGAGCACCACGCGATCCTCGACCTGTGCGTCGACGGCCCGCTCTCGGTCGCCGAACTCGGCTCCTTCACCGACCTGCCGGTGAGCGTGGTGCGGGTGCTGCTCGGTGACCTGCACGATGCCGAACTGATCGACGTCACCCGCCCGGTGCCGCTCGCCGAACTGCCCGACGAACGCCTGCTCCGGGATGTGATCAATGGACTCCGTGCACTCTGACGCACCGTCACCGATGGGCCGGCGCACCGAACTGGCCGGCGTGCCGACGGTGGCGCTGAAGATCCTGGTGGCCGGTGGCTTCGGCGTGGGCAAGACCACGCTGGTCGGCGCGGTGAGCGAGATCCGACCGCTCCGCACCGAGGAGCAACTGAGTGAGCTGGGAAGGCCGGTGGACGACACCGCCGGTGTGGAGGCCAAGCACACCACCACCGTGGCGATGGACTTCGGCCGGATCGACCTGCGCCCCGGACTCGCGCTCTACCTCTTCGGCACCCCCGGCCAGGACCGCTTCTGGTTCCTCTGGGACGAGCTGACCCGCGGTGCGCTGGGCGCGGTGGTGCTGGCCGACACCCGCCGACTGGCCGACTGCTTCCCCTCGGTGGACTTCTTCGAGCAGCGCGGGATCCCCTTCGTGGTGGCGGTCAACTGCTTCGAGGGCACCCAGGTCTTCGCGCCCGAGGACGTGCGCGCCGCGCTGGACCTCGACCCGGGGGTGCCGGTGCTGCTCTGCGACGCGCGCAGCCGCGAGGACGGCAAGGACCTGCTGGTGCGGCTGGTCCAGCACGCGGCGGACCGGCTGCCGGCGGCGGCGCACCGGCGCTGACCCGGCGTCGACCGGTTGGCGGGCGCCGGCGCTGACCCGGCGTCGGAGGTGGCGGACCGACGGGTTCCGCCATCCGGACGGGCTTGCACCGGGGGCGGTCGCCGTGGAACGCTCAGGGCAGCACGCCGAGGCGCGAGACCCGCGCCCGGTCGGATCCACCGGGGGAGGCAGCGCGATGACCGCGAACGGTTCGCCGTCGACGCGTCGGTCGCCGCATCGCCGCACCCCGCGGATCTGCTTCAATGAGGGTATGCACACCACCGTGGACAGCAGCCGGGGTCATCAGGACCTCGAGCCGTTCTGGCCGTCCCGGCAGCCGCATCTCTTCGACCAGACCTGTCCGGGTTCGCCTCGCGCGTCCCGGCTCGCCCGGAGCTGACACCAGGCCCACCGGCCTGGCCGCAGGTCACCGACCGCGGAGCAGCCAAGGCAGCGGAGTCCGGTCGACGCGCAGACGACATCCACCACTCGTCCTGTGCGAAAGAGCTGCCTCATGTCCTCCTCCTCGGCCACCCTGAACCCGCCCGCCGCCACCCCGCACCTGCGGGCGGTCCGAGCCGTCTCCTCGACCTCCGCCGCGGCCGAACGCCGGTACGCCGCCGCCCCCTTCGCCCCGCTGCCGCCCAGCCTGCCGCCGATCGGGCCGGCCCCCGTGCAGTCGCCGCCGCTCCAGGCGGTGCCGGCTCCCGACGCGCAGCCGGCCCTCGCGCCGGGGCTGCTCGGTGCGCTGCCGCAGGGGGCCACCGTGGTGGCGGCGCTGCCGCAGTCCGCCCTGCCGCAGGCCCTGCTCGCCCAGTACGGCGCCCAGTTGGAGGCCCAGCACGGCGCGCAGCCGCTGGTCGGCTACCTGGTGCTGGTCCCGGCCGAGGCCGCCGGCGTCGCGGCGCAGCCGGTCGCACCCGCGCCGGTGTTCACCGCGCCCGGCGGCTCCGAGCGCCCCGCCCCGCACCGGGGAGCCGGCCGCGGGATCAGCGTCGATCCGGAGCGGCGGACCGCCTACGTCGACGGTCGGCAACTCGATCTCACGTACCTGGAGTTCGAGTTGCTCGCCCACCTGACCCAGCACCCGCAGCGGGTGCACAGCCGCGACTACCTGGTGAGCGCGGTGTGGGGCTACGGCCACGTCGGCGACGGCCGCACCGTGGACGTGCATGTGGCCCGGCTGCGCCGCAAGTTGGGCGCCGTGCACCGCGACAGCATCGTGACGGTCCGCCGGGTAGGCTACAAGTACGCGCCGAGCAGCCGAGCCTGACGGACCATCACGCAAGGTGGGACGGGATCGGCGGCCGGTCAGGCGGTCAGCCGATCGATCTCGGCCAGCTCCTCGGCGCTCAGCGGCCCGGCCGTCAGGGCGTCGAGGTTCTGGTCGAGCTGGGCCACGCTGCTGGCGCCGATGATCACCGACACCACCCGCGGGTCGCGCAGCACCCAGCTGAGCGCCAGCTGGGCCAGGCTCTGCCCGCGCTGCCCGGCGAGCTTGTCCAGGGCCCGCAGCTGCTCCAACTTGGCCCCGGTGAGCGCCTCCTCCTTGAGGAAGTGCCCCACCGACATCCGCGAGCCGACCGGCACCTCCCCGCTGAGGTACCGGTCGGTGAGCAGGCCCTGGGCCAGCGGGGAGTAAGCGATCAGGCTGGTCTGGGTGTCGCCCACCGCGTCCAGCACGCCGTCCTCGACCGCGCGGTCCAGGATCGAGTAGCGGGCCTGGTTGAGCAGCACCGGCGTGCCCAGCTCGCGCAGGATCGCCACCGCCTCGCGGTGCTGCTCGGCGGGGTAGTTGGAGATCGCCGCGTAGAGCGCCTTGCCCTGGCGCACGGCCGAGGCCAGCGCGCCCATGGTCTCCTCCAGGGGCGTGTCCGGGTCGTGGCGGTGCGAGTAGAAGACGTCCACGTAGTCCAGGCCCATCCGGGACAGCGACTGGTCCAGGCTGGCCAGCAGGTACTTGCGGCTGCCGCCGTCGCCGTAGGGGCCCGGCCACATGTCGTAGCCCGCCTTGCTGGCGATGAACAGCTCGTCGCGGTAGGGGCGGAAGTCCTGGGCGAAGAGCGTGCCGAAGTTCTTCTCGGCCGAGCCGTAGGGCGGGCCGTAGTTGTTGGCGAGGTCGAAGTGCGTGACGCCCCGGTCGAAGGCGCGGCGCAGCACGGCACGCTGCACCTCCAGCGGCTGGGTGTCGCCGAAGTTGTGCCACAGGCCGAGCGAGACGGCGGGCAGCTGCACGCCGCTGCGTCCGGCGCGGCGGTAGGTCATCGAGGCGTAGCGGGAGTCGGCCGCGAGGTAGGTCATGCCAGCATCCTGCCAGGTCGGCCCCGGCGCCGGGGGCGTCCGGCGCCGGCGGAACGCGCCCGGCGGCGGTGTCGCACCCGGAGCCGGTGCGGTCAGCCGGCCGCCGGTCCGAACCGCTGCCGGTAGGCCGAGGGGCTCAGGCCCGTCTCGCGCCGCAGCAGCGCGCGCAGGTTGGTCGCGGTGCCGAGCCCGCTGCGCCGGGCGACCAGGTCGAAGCCGGACTCCCCCTGCTCGATCAACCGCCGTGCCAGGCAGAGGCGTTCGCCGGTGAGCCAGGCGAGCGGGGTGGTGCCCAGCTGGGCCCGGAAGCGCCGGTGCAGGGTGGCCGGACTGACCGCCGCCCGCGCGGCGAGGTCGCCGATGGTGAGGGAGGCGTCCAGTTGCTCGGTGGCCCAGGCCAGCACCGGCGCGAGCGACTCGTCGGGCCGGTCGGGCAGCGGGCGCTCCACGAACTGCCGTTGCCCGCCGTCCCGGTGTGCCGCGAAGACCAGCCGCCGGCTCACCGAGGCGGCGATCTCGGCACCGTGGTCGCGCCGCACCAGGTGCAGCCCGAGGTCGAGCGCCGCCGCGCTCCCGGCGGCGGTGAGGATGTCGCCGTCGTCCACGAAGAGCACGTCCGGCTCCAGCCGCACGGTGGGGAAGCGGGCCCGGAAGGAGTCCGCCCACTGCCAGTGCGCGGTGGCCCGGCGCCCGTCGAGGACCCCGGCCTCGGCCAGCGTGAAGGCGCCGCTGCAGAAGCCGACCAGCCGGGCCCCGCGGGCGTGCGCCCGCCGCACGGCCGCCAGCACCGCCGGGCGGCGCGGGACCTCGGTGTCCGGCCGGTTGGGGACGATCAGGGTGTCCGCGGTGTCGGCCGCCGACAGGTCCGCGACGCCGGTGAGGGTGAAGAAGCCGTCCCGCATCCGGATGCCGGGCTCCGGCGCGCAGAGCGTGAAGTCGTACAGGTCGCGGCCGATCTCGGGCCGGCGCAGCCCGAACACCTCGGTGGCGCAGCCGAGTTCGAAGGGGTTCGAGTTCTCGTCCACGATCACCACGACGCGGTGCGAGGATTCTTGCGGCATGAGCTATTCCTAGCACTCACGCCGCCCGCCCGCCACGGGCCACGATGGACCCATGAGCAACGAACCCCTCGCGCTGGGCGCGGCCCTGGCCTCCTTCGACGCCCTGTGGAGCCCGCGGATCGTCACCCACGTCAACGACTACGACGTGCGGGTGGCGAAGGTCCAGGGCGAGCACCTCTGGCACGCCCACGACCACACCGACGAGTTCTTCCTGGTGCTGGAGGGCGAACTGCGCATCGGCCTGCGCGAGTCCGCGGGGGAACGCGAGGTCGTACTGCCCCGGGGGTCGGTCTTCACCGTGCCCCGGGGCGTCGAGCATCGGCCGTCCGCGCCGTCCGGCGCCGCCATCCTGCTGTTCGAGCCGACCGGGACGGCGACCGTCGGCGACCGGCACGAGGAGGTCCCGGCACACGTGGACGCGACGACCGGGCACCCGCTCGGCGGCTGAGGTGCGAAGGCCCTCAGGTCGGCCCGGCCGCCGGCCCCCAGGAGCGACCACGGGGCTGCGCCGGGTGGCAGCAGCTCCACGATGTCGAGGGGCGGGGCGAGGCGTGATCCGGGGTGGTGTCGCGCGTCAGGCCCCGAACAGGGTGAGGGTGTCGGTGACGGTCCGCAGCAGGCTGTCCGCGTCGGCGCCGTTGCGGGAGCGGAGGTTGACGCCGTAGGCGAGCAGGGCCAGGGTTTCGGCGGCGGTGTCGACGGCCAGGTGCGGGGACAACTGGCCGTCGACGTGGGCGACGTGGAGGGCGGTCTGCAGCGCGTCGCGCAGTTGGCGGTGGTGGTCGTCGAGCAGCGCCCGGACCTCCGGATCCTTGTGTTCGGTGCCCAGATGGGCGTTGACGACCATGCAGCCCCAGCCCGCGTGCTCGCCCGAGCATCGGGCCGCGATCAGCCCGCCGAAGAAGTCCCGCACGGCGGGCAGGCCCCGGCCGTCGTCCGCGAGTTGGCGGAAGGCCGGCTGCGCGCGGTGCCGCAGGTAGCGGCGCAGCGCGGCGTGGTAGAGCTGCTGCTTGCCGCCGAAGGTGGCGTAGAGGCTGGAGCGGTTCAGCCCGGTCGCGGCGACGACGTCCTGGATCGACGCCTCGGCCGCGCCGTGTTGCCAGAACAGCCGTTCGGCGCGCTCCAGCGCCACCTCCGGGTCGAAGTGCTTGATGTCGGGCATGGCGGACCGCTCCCGGGTACTTGAAATGGTTGTTCCAACATAGCCCTTGACGGCGGATATGACGGACCATCATCCTGGAACGACTGGTTCAAGTTCAGGTGACCCAGATACCACCCCTTGGAAGGGCGACCCCTGTGAGCCTTCACGACCAACTGCGCGCCGTGCACGAGAACCGGGGTCAGTGGATCCCGGCGGAGACCATCGAGGTCATGGACCGCAACGGGCGCGAGCTCGCCGCCTCCGGGCTCGCGGAGCGCGCGCTCGGCGTGGGCTCCCCGGCTCCGCGGTTCACGCTGCCCGCGGCCACCGGGCAGTGCGTCGCGCTGGACGGGCTGCTGGCCGACGGGCCTGTCGTGCTGACCTTCTACCGCGGCGCCTGGTGCCCCTTCTGCAACCTCGCGCTGCGCGCCCTCCAGGAGCAGCACGACGCGATCACCGCCCGTGGCGCCCGGCTGGTGGCCGTCTCGCCGCAGATCCCCGACGAGTCCCTGACCCTGGCCGAGAAGGAGCAGCTGGCCTTCGACGTACTCAGCGACATCGGCTCCGAGGTCGCGGCGCGGTTCGGCATCGCCTTCGACCTCTCCGATGAACTGGGCACCGTCTACGACCAGTTGGGCTTCGACCTGAAGCGCGTCAACGCCGGCCACTCCCGCACGCTGCCGCTGCCCGCGACCTTCGTCATCGACCGCACCGGCACCATCCGCTGGGCCTTCGTCCAGACCGACTACACCCTGCGCGCCGAGCCCGCTGACATCCTGGCCGCTCTGGACGCGCTCGGGTGAGGGGCGGGGCCGCGGTCAGGGCGGGTACGCGGTCGTGATCGAGCGGGTGGCGAGGCCTTCAGAGGACCGGGCACCCGCTCGGCGGCTGAGGTGCGAAGGCCCTCAGGTGGGGTCGACCCCGGGCGCGCCCGGCCCGGCCGCCGCCGGATCGGCCGCCGCAGGATCGGCTGCCAGCTCGGCCGCCAGCGTCTCGACCAACTGCGGATCGGGCTGCGACCAGCTCTCGAACCGCCCGCCGATCACGTTCTGCACGGCCGCCGCGGCCCGCTCCGGAGTCAGTCCGGCGAAGGTCAGGAACCACTCCAGCACCAGCTCGCAGTGCCCGTACCAGCCGCTCTCGGCCTGGGTGCGCTCCACCACCACCGTCACCAGCCGGGCCGCACCGCGCTCCAGCCGCCGCCGGTGCTCCACCTCGGCGACGACCTCGTCCGCGCCGGGCGAGCCGGGTGGGGCCAGTTCGGCGAACCGGGCGGCCAGCTCCTCCAGCCAGTCGCGCCACTCCAGCAGGGCCTCGACGGCGCGCCGCGCGGTCGAGGCGGGATCGAGGACCGAGTGCGTGGCGCAGCACCACGCGGTGACCACGCCGCCGTCCAGGTCGCCCTCGCCGACCGTCCAGTTCCAGCCGCAGGCCCAGGAGCCGTAGCGGCCGGCCAGCAGGGCGCTGACCTCCTGCGGGAACCCGTGCCGCAGCGCCCGCTCGCTGCCCGCCGGCGGCACCAGCGCGGCGATCAGCGCGGTGGTCGCGGCGAGTTCGGCCTCGTCGCGGTCGAACGGGTGGGCGGCCGGATCGACCTGCGGCCAGCTCAGCGCGTACGGGGCGATCACGTGGTCCACGGTGGCAGGGCCTTCCTGGGGATCGTCAGAGTTCGGCGAGCAGGGCCGGCAGCTTGCGCATGTCGTCGAAGACCACGGTGTCCGGGCCGGCCAGCCGCTCCGGGCGGGTCAGGCCGCCGCTGTAGCCGAACGCGCGCATCTTGGCGGCGCGGGCGGCGGCCACCCCGAAGGGGCTGTCCTCGACCACCACGCACGCCGCCGGGTCGACCCCCAGGGTGCGGGCGGCGTGCAGGAAGAGGTCGGGGGCGGGCTTGCCGTGCTCGACCTCCTCGGCGCTGAAGATCCGGCCGGCGAACCGCTCGTGCAGTCCGGTCAGTCCCAGCGTGGCGCGCAGCCGCCGGTGGCTGCTGCTGGAGGCGACGCAGGTCGGCAGGGTGATCGCGTCGAGCGCCTCGGTGATGCCCTCGACCGGGACCAGCTCGCGGGCGAAGACGTCGTCGTAGAGCGGCTGGAACTCGGCCTCCCAGCCCGCCGGGAGCGGCCGGCCGAGGTGCGCCTCGATGTCGGCGGTCATCGCCGCGTGCGAACGGCCGACGAAGCGGTCGACGATCTCCTGCTCCGCCATCGGCCAGCCCAGCGCGTCGAGCACGATCGCGTCCACCTTGACGGCGAGCCGCTCGCTGTCGATCAGCACGCCGTCGCAGTCGAAGATCACCAGTTCGATCATGTCGGCACTCTATCCAACCGGTGCCGCCGGGCCGGAGTCAGTGCGCGAGGTCCTTCGAGCGGTACTCGTGGGCGACCCGGTAGCCGGCGGCGGTGTACAGGTTCATCGCCACCGTGTTGCCCTCCCAGACCGTGAAGGTGAGCGCGGCGTCCCCCGCCGCCAGGGTCGCCGCCTCGCCGGCCGCGATCGCCGCCCGACCCAGCCCCCTGCCCCGCGCCCCGGGGTCGATCCGCACGCCGTAGCCGTAGGTCACGCCGGGCAGGTGGTCGTGCCGCAGCCAGCCGCTGCCGACCGGTCGGCCCTCGTGCTCCAGGACCAGGATCGAGGTGTTCGCCGTGTTCAGCCCGTCCGGCAGCAGGCGCCCGTAGTCCGCGTCGGACTTCGCCCGGGCCTCCACCTCCCGCAGGCCACCGGCCCGCAGCAGACCGGCGACGTAGCCCTCCTGCTCGGTCGCGAGCCAGTGCGGGTACTCGTCGGGGGTCATCCGCCGGGCCGTGACGCCCGGGACCACGGCCGGTTCGGTCAGGGTCCGGATCCTGCCCTGGCTGCGCAGCCCGTAGTCGGCGAAGGGCCCGGTCCCGCCGAAGATCCGGACGGCGATGCGCACCGCGCCGGCCGCCCGGCAGAACTCCTCCGCCCAGTCGCGGGCCGCGCGTTCGTGCCCGGCTCCGGCGTGTTCGGGCGACACCCACAGGTCCCCGACCAGGCCGGTCGGGGCGCCGTTGTCCTCGCGGACGGCCACCGCCACGAAGCCGACGCAGTCGCCGGCCGCGGTGATCTCGGCCACCGTCCAGTCGGCCATCCGCCCGCGCTCCTCGTCGAGCAGGCGGTCCACCGCGGCGGCGGGGTAGCCGGCGGCCGCGTAGTGGCCGACCCGCCGGCGTTCGCACGCGTGCTGCCAGCGGGCCCGGTCGGTGAGAACCTCAATCTTCGTCACCCGGTGACGATAACCACCCACCCGGCCCGCCGGTTTCAGGATCTCGTGAACATCCTGCGTGCCAGAAGTGTGGCCGGGCGAACGGTGCCCAGGCCGAAGCGCCGGCCGGCCGAGTCGAGGACCGGTTCCAGGGTGCGGGCGTTCTCGACGGCCCGGTCGAAGGTGAGCTGCTCGGCCGTCCCGACCGCGGCGGTCAGCTCGCCGACCCGGGCGGTCACGGTCCGCACGCGGGCGCGTTGCAGGCCGAGTGCGGCGAACAGGCCGTACAGCGCCTCCTGGAGGGCGGGGGTGTGGGCGGTGGGCTCGCGCAGGGTGCGGGAGCGGGTGGTGGTGGAGCGGTCGGCGTAGGTGACCTGGAGCTCGACAGTGCGGGCGACCTGCCGGGCGACCCGCAGCCGGGCCCCGAGGTCGGTCGCCGCCGCGAGCAGGGCACGGCGCACTTCGGCGGGGTCGAGGACGTCGCGCTCGAAGCGCCGGGCGCTGGTGATGGTGGCGGGCGGCCCGGCCGGGCGGACGGTGCGCCGGTCGGTGCCGTGGGCGCGTTCGTGCAGCAGGCGGCCGGTGGAGGTGCCGGCGATGCGCTGCACGGTGGCCGGCGGGAGGTCGGCGAGGTCGCCGACCGTCCCGATCCCGTACCGGACCAGCGAGCGCTCCAGCGCGGGCCCGACCCCGGGCAGCGCCCGCACCGGACGGCCCCGCAGGAAGCGCTCCCGCTCGGCCGGGTCGCCGGGCAGCACCCGGACGGTACCGGGGGTGGCGGCGTCGGCGGCCAGCGTGGCCAGCATGCGGTTGGGTCCGATCCCGCCCGTGCTGACCAGCCCGTACCGGGCGGCGAGCCGGGTCTGCAGCCGGTCGGCGAGCTGGGCCGGGGACTGCTTGAAGTACCGGGTGGCACCGGACAGGTCCAGCAGCGCGCCGTCCGGGGGCAGCGCCTGGACGACGGGGGTGATGTCGCCGAGCACCGTGAACAGTTCGCGGTAGGTCTCGAAGCCGGCGCGGTGGAAGCGCAGGTGCAGGATCGCCGTCGGGCTGCCGGTCGTGGTCATCCCGCGCTCCCCGGACTGGCGTGCCACAGCCGCCCGGCGCCGCCGCCGGCGCGCCCGCCCGTTCCGGCGGGTCGACCTCGGTGGGCACCGCCTCGCTGGTCGGCTACGACGCGTCGGCCGACGCCAAGGCGGCCCTCGCGGCGGCGTTCCAGCAGGCGAAGGCGGACGGGCGGAACGTCCTGCTCGACTTCGGGGCCAGCTGGTGCGGCAACTGCAAGGCGGTCGACGGGCTTTACACCAACGCCACGGTGAAGCCGGTCCTCGATGCGGGATTCCACGTGGTCAAGGTGGACATCGGCGACCAGAGCGCGACGAACTTCGGGATCCTGCAGACCTACGACCCGAAGGGTCCGTACACGATGCCGGTGCTGATCGTGGTGGCACCGGACGGATCGGTCCGGGCGGACACACACCGGAGCGGCCTGCCCCAGCTCACGGCCGGCGGCTTCAGCGCGTTCCTCGCGCAGAACGCGAAGTGAGGAGCCGGGCCTTCGCCCGCAGCCGGCGTGCCCCGAGTGTCACGGCGGCCGTGGCCGTGCTGCTCGCCGCCGGTGGCGTGGCCGGGTGGTACGGCGGCAGCGCCGCCCCCGTGCCGTCCCCGCCGCCGGCGAGCCGGTTCTCGCAGAACGGGGTGACGGTCGCCCTGAGCGTGGCCGACTGGAAGGACGGCTCGGGCACGCTGCGGGCCACCTTCACCCCGGAGCAGGCCGGCTTCCACCTCTACAGCGTGGACCTGCCACCGGACGGGATCGACGGAGTGGGCCGGCCCACCTCGGTCCAGGTCACCGGTGCGCTGGAAGCCGTCGGCGCCCCGCGGGTCTCCGTGCCGGTGCGCCCACTCGTCCTGCCCGGTGACGCGTCCGCCCTCCCGGTCTACCCCGACGGCCCCGTGACGGTCTCGATCACGGTGCGCACGACCGCGAACGGCCGGGGCGAGGCAACGGTGCTGGTCGGCTACGCGGCCTGCAGCGTGACGGCCGGGTGCCTCTTCCCGGTCACCGGCCACCCGGTCGCGGTGCGGGTGGGGACGACGGGGGCCGTCTTTCCCACCGAACCGCCCAGCCCCGCTCCCACGACCCCCTCCCCCTGAGGAGCAGAACCTCCATGGCCGCCCCGCCCCGCTCCCTTCCGCCCGCGCGCCGCCGGCGCCGTACGACGCTGCTGCTCGTCGCCGCCGGCTCCGCCGTCCTCCTCCTGCTGTTGGCGCTGCCGGCCCTGCGTGACGCGGTCTCGTCCACCGCCCCGGCCGCCGGCCCCGGGGGAGCGGTCGGCCAGGGCGTCACCCTGATCCCCGTCGCCGAGCGTCGGGCCGCCCCCGCGCTGTCCGGTACCGACCTGGACGGCCACGCGCTCGACCTCGCCGGCTACCGCGGCAGCGTGGTGGTGATCAACGTCTGGGGTTCCTGGTGCGGGCCCTGCCGGGCCGAGGCGGACGGTCTGGAGCAGGCCTTCCGGGCGACCGGGGGAGAGGGCGTACGGTTCCTCGGGCTCGACACCCGCGACATCGACCCGGCGGCGCCCCGGACCTTCGTCCGCGAGCACCACATCGACTACCCGAGCCTGCACGACCCGAGCGGCACGATGGTGCTGCGGTTCCCGCCGGGCACCCTCAATCCGCAGGCGATCCCCGCGACCCTGCTGCTCGACCGGGCGGGCCGGATCGCCGGCCGGGTGCTCGGCCCGGTCACCGAGGAGCAACTCTGCTCCGCCGTACGGAGCGTGACGGGGGAGGCCTCGTGAGCGTGGTCGCCTCCCTCGCGTCGGCGGCGCCGGCGCTCGGCTCCGCCGCGGCGCTGGACGGCAGCCTGCTGCTCGCCGTCCCGATCGCCCTGCTCGGTGGGCTGGTCTCGTTCTTCTCACCGTGCGTCCTGCCCCTGGTGCCGGGCTACCTCAGCTACGTCACCAGCCTCTCGGTCGCCGACCTGGGGGACGCGACGGGCCGCCACCGCACCCGGATGCTCGCCGGCTCGCTGCTGTTCGTGCTGGGCTTCACCGCGGTCTTCGTCTCCGGAGGCGCCCTGTTCGGGTACTTCGGGCGCACCCTGCTGGCCTACCAGGCCACCATCAGCGTGGTGCTCGGAGCGTTCACCGTGCTGATGGGCCTGGCCTTCGCCGGCCTGCTGCCGGGCTTCACCCAGCGCGAACTGCGCAGTCACCGCCGGCCGGCACTGGGCCTGCTGGGCGCCCCACTGCTGGGAGTCGTCTTCGGGGTCGGCTGGACGCCCTGCATCGGCCCGACCCTGGCCGCCGTGCAGGCGCTGGCCTGGAACGAGGCGAGCGCCGCGCGCGGGGCCCTGTTGATGGCCGTCTACTGCCTGGGCCTCGGCATCCCGTTCGTGCTGGCGGCGTTGGCGTTCCGCAGGGCGGCCGGCGCCTTCTCCTGGGTCAAGCGGCACTACCAGGCGGTGCTGCGGACCGGCGGTGGCCTGCTGGTCGCAGTCGGCCTGCTGCTGATGACCGGCCTCTGGACGCGGCTCGTGGAGGGGGTCCAGGGGTGGACCGCGGGGGCGACACCCTGGCTCTAGACCTCCGGCCGCTTACCCGACACCACGGAAAGCCCGGCGAACCGGCCGCCCCCTCAGGCCCGTTCGCCGGGGCACCGCAACACCCGATCCGGGAGGTTCCCGCCATGAGTTCCCGCCACAGCGCAGACCCGGGCCGTCGACGGCCGCGATCGCGCCGCAGTCGCAGTCGCAGTCGCAGCCACCGCCGGCGGCGCCGGTTGCCCGCCGCCGTCGCGCTGCTGGCCTGTCTGGGCGCGGGCACGGCCGTCGCCTGGGAGGCGTCCGGTGGACCGACCGCGACGTCGCAGGTGACAGCGGTGGGTCTCCCCGCTGCGCCGGCCGGCGACCGGG
>NZ_BAAALF010000209.1:0-13357 GCF_039528135.1 Kitasatospora nipponensis
CCTGCGCCGGGCCGCCGGGCGCCGATCCGTCCAGCTGACCGGCGCCGCCGTGCTGACGGTCGCCGTCGTCGGGGGCCTGCAACTGCTTCCGGCCCGTCCGGCCGCTCCCGCTCCCGTCACATCGGTCGCCGTCTCCGCCGCGCCGGCCGTCGAGTCCTCGGCGCCCGTCACGCCCTCGCCTTCGCCCTCCTCCTCGCCGACGCCCGCTCCCTCCCCCTCGACCGAGCCGGTGCCGACGCCCTCGCCGACCCCCTCGGCGGCGAGCGTCCCCCTCCCGGTCCCCGCGACACCGTCGGCGCCGCCCGCCACGCCGAGCCGGGCGCCCGCGCCCAAGAGCCTCGAACAGCAGCTCGTCGATCTCATCAACGCCCAGCGGGCGAAGGCCGGTTGTCCCTCGCTCCGGGTGGATCCGCGGCTGCACGCGGCCGCCCAGGGGCACTCCGACGAGATGGCGGCGGCCGGCTACTTCGACCACGTCGACCAGCACGGTGGCGAGCCCTCCGACCGGATGACCGCGGCCGGTTACGTGTGGAGCCTGTGGGGCGAGAACCTCGACCGGGCCACCTCGTCGCCGGCCACCGTGGTGAAGGACTGGTCCGACGCCGCCATCCACCAGCAGAACATGCTCAACTGCCAGTACACCGACGCCGGTGTCGGCACCGCCACCGCCCCGGACGGCCTGCTCTGGACCCTCGACCTGGGCCGGGCCGGCTGACCGTCCGGACCGCACCGACGGCGCGGGCCGCACCGCCCCCCACTTTTGATGGCTGAAAGTAGTGCCGCATGCTCATGGGGTGATAATCGGTGCCCCGAGGCTCTGGATTGTCTTGTCATGTGCACGTAATGTCTCAGCGCAAGACCCACCGACGGGGGTTCCGATCGAAGGGGATGCTCCATGTTCCGTGCACTGGCCGCGGGTGGCGCCACCGCAACGCTGCTCGCCACCTCCCTGCTCTGCGGCACCGCCGCGCAGGCCCAGCCCGCCGACGTCACGCCGCCCGGCGGCTTCACCGTGGGACTCGTCAGCCTGAACGGCTCCGGCTGCCCCGCCGGTACGGCGGCGGTCGCCACCTCGCCCGACCAGACCGCCTTCACGGTGACCTACAGCGACTACCTCGCCCAGGTCGGCACGGGCGCCGGCCCCACCGACTTCCGCAAGAACTGTCAGCTCACCGTCCGGGTGAACGCCCCCCAGGGCTTCACCTACGCCGTCGCCGAGGCCGACTACCGTGGCTACGCCTACCTCGCGTCCGGCGCCGCGGCCCAGGAGAAGGCGAGCTACTACTTCCAGGGCCAGCCCCAGACCACCAGCGCCACGCACTCCTTCACCGGCCCGCTGGACGACAACTGGCAGGCCACCGACGTCACCAGCATCGCCGCCCTGGTCTGGGCCCCCTGCGGCGCCACCCGGGACCTCAACATCAACACCCAACTGCGCGTCAGCGCCAGCCCCTCGGCCCCGACGGCCACCAGCTTCATGACCATGGACTCCACCGACGGCAGCCTCACCACCATCTACCACCTCGCCTGGGAGCACTGCGCCGGCTGACCACCGCCCCCGCAGTCGCCGCGGCCCCCGACCTCCCCTCGCCGGGGCGGCCGGGGGCCGCGCCGGTGCGGGCGCTCGGAAAATCCCTGGTGGCGGGGGGACGGCCGCCGCTAGAGTGCCCGCCGTCGGACACGACCGGGAGAGGTGAGGGTTATGGGCGCTGCGAGCGAGTTCTGCCATGCCCTCATCCGGGTCGCCGACCGTGTCGGCCCCACGCCGCCCTGCCGCTGCGGCCCGGACCGCCACCAGGTCAACCGGAGTCGCCCACCATGCGCAGTACCACTTCGTTGCGCAGTACCACTTCTCGACCGCTGAGCCTTCTCGTGCTCGGCGGTACCCGTTTCCTGGGTCGTGCCGTCGTCGAGGCCGCACTGGCCGACGGCCACCAGGTGACCCTCTTCAACCGCGGACGCACCGACCCGGGGCTGTTCCCCGGCGTCGAGACGGTCATCGGCGACCGCACCGCCGACCTGTCGGGCCTCGCCCGGCGGCGCTGGGACGCGGTCGTCGACGTCGCCGGCTACGACCCGCAGGTGGTGCGCCGCTCGGTCGACGCCCTGCGCGGGCGGGTCGGGCGGTACGTCTTCGTCTCGTCCCTGTCCGTCCTCGCGGATCAGCGCACGCCGCAGGACGAGAGCGGCGAGCTGCTCGTCCTGCGGGCGGGCATGCCACCCGAGGACGCGTACGGGGCACGCAAGGCCGCCTGCGAGGGCGTGGTGCTCGACGCGTTCGCCGAGCGGGCGTCCGTCGTCCGCCCGGGCATGATCGTCGGACCGCACGACCCGACGGACCGCTTCGCGTACTGGCCGCGCCGCTTCGCCCGCGGCGGGCGCGTGCTGCTTCCCGGCGACCCGGCGGACGCCGCCCAGTTCATCGACGTCCGGGACCTGGCCCACTGGATCGTCGGGTGTGCGACCGAGGACCGGGGCGGGGTCTTCCACGTGACCGGCCGCCCGATGCCCTTCGGCACGTTCTTCGAGGCGTGCCGCGCGGTCGCCGGCGTGGCGGCCGAGACGCTCTGGGTGCCGAGCGAACGGCTCCTCGCGGCCGGCGTCGACCCCTGGATGGGGGTGCCGATGTGGATCGCCGACCCGGCCTGCGCGGCGATCAACCGGGTCGACGTCTCGCGCGCCCTGGCCGCCGGGCTGACACTGCGTCCCCTCGCGAGCACCCTGGCGGACACGCTCGCCTGGGACACCGCCCGCGGCGGCCCGCCCCACGACGGCGAGGGGCTCGGCGAGCAGGAGGAGCGTCGACTGCTGCGGATCCTGACCGCCTGACGCCCGGCGGCGGCACGAGGGCCGGCCTCCCCGCCCCGGCGGGGCCGGCGCCTCGTGCACCTCGGGGGCTCCGCACTCCTGAGACGTCGGTCCGCTCCCGCGTCCAGGACTTCCGGAGGTACTCGGAGCAGGTGCCTTCTAAGCACTTGGGCGATCCCCGCGGGGGATCGGGAGGGCGGTCCCGGCCGGACTGCTGCTCGCGGGGCAGCACGGCTGACCAGCCGTGTTCATGGTGCCCCCGGCAGGACTCGAACCTGCGGCCAAGTGCTTAGAAGGCACCTGCTCTATCCGCTGAGCTACGGGGGCGGGGCGGGCGTGGGCCCGGGCGGGTGGGGCGGGGACGGTGGGGGTCCGGCGCCTATTCCCATGTCCAGGTGGGGGTTGAGAGGTCCCCGGCCTGTCGGGGACAGGATAAGGGGGTTGAGCTGCCTTGCTTGACTTTCTCCTGGTGGAGATCGGTGTGTCGGCCTTGCGAGAGCGGTCTGATAATCGCAGGTGAAGCCTTCGAGTGCAGCGCTCCGGGGTGTCTTGCCGCCGGACGTTGTGTAGTCGTTACGGCGCTGTCTCCTCACCCGTTATGGACTCGGAGCGGTGGTTGCGGGGTGTGCAGGGAACGTGACGGGGGAGTAGGGGCGGAAGGCGGGTTGGATTTCGGTTCGTCCGGTCGGATGACGTGGACAGAGTGCCCCGGGGACCACTCGTTCAGGGTGGGGGCGGCGGCCGAGCGGCGAAGTTTTGTCATGCACGCCGAATGTGCGGGTGGCGAGCGAGGGAATTTTGCGACCATAGGAACGCAAAGTTATCCACAAGTTCCAGCTTATCCACAGAATTCTTTCCGTGCTGGTGGGGGAGGCGAATCCGGCGGATCCTCGGCAACGGCAGGGGAAATCTTCCGGTCAGCAGGAAATGCGAGGGTCGCCGTGAATGAGACGCTGGTAACGATGATCGGAAATGTCGCCTCCGCGGTGAGCTACGGGCAGACGTCCGCAGGAGTTCCCATGGCGAACTTCCGCCTGGCGGCGACCGAGCGGCGCTATGACCGCAGCCGGGGGGACTGGGTCGACGGCGAGACGAACTGGGTGACGGTGGTCGCCTGGCGCTGGTTGGCGGCGAACGTGGTGAGTTCGGTCAACAAGGGGGATCCGGTCGTGGTCTGTGGGCGGTTGAGGATCCGTGAGTGGGACGACGGGGGCAAACGGCGGTCCGCGGCGGAGATCGACGCCCGGGTGGTGGGGCACGACCTCGGACGGGGGACGTCAGCCTTCCGGTGGACGGTGCGCGGGCGGTCGGAGCCGACGGGGGGCCGGGTGGCGGCCTCGGCGGAGCAGGTACACGGGCAGGGATATGGGCCGGGGCCGGGGCGGATGCAGGGTCAGGGTCAGGGGCGTGAGCGGGTGCGGGTCGAGGCGGGCGGGGTCGGGTGGTCCGGTGGTGAGGTGCAGCCGGTGGGGGAGGCGGTGCCGGAGTGGATCGTGGAGGCGGTTCGGGCGCACCGGGCGGGTGCGGTCGCAAGTGCGGAGGGCGGGTCGGCGGGGTCGGATCGGGCGAGCGGGGCTGATCGAGCCGTGGAGTCGGGCGGGGCAGGAGAGTTGGCGGGGAGTGGGGAGGTCGTGGCCGCTGGTGGGGCTGCGGTTGGTGAGGGGGGTGCGACGGGTGGGGTGGCGGCGCCGGCGACCCGGACACGCAGACGGGTGGCCCGCGAGCCGGCGGGCGGCGGGGCGGGTGGCGCTGCGGAGGAGACGTCAGAAACCGGAGCCCCGCCGCAGCAGGTGCCGGGCGGGCGGGTGGTGGCGAGGTCCTCGCGGGTGGCGCGTGGAGGGCGAGCGGTCAGAGCGGCCGGGGCGACGGCTCTGACGGATGTTCCGGACGCGTTCCCCGACGAAGGGTCGGTCGCGCCGGGTGTGGAACGGGAGGCCGTAGAGGTGGGCGGATGAGCGCAGCGGTGAGGGATCCGCTCGCCGGTCGGTCGGGTGATCTGACGTCGACTCGGGGCGACGGCAGCAGCGGTGCCGGCGGCGAGGGTGTGGGCGGCGGTGCGATCGAGGGGCGGTAGCCAAGGGGTCGGTTGAGGGTTCGGTGGTGGGTGCGAGCGGCTGGGTCAGGGACGGAGGCAGGGTCAGAGCGAGGGCCGCAGCGCGGGCCAGACCAAGGGTCAGGACGGGCGGTGAGGTGGCGGGAGAGTGCTGCGGCGCCGGTCGGAAGCGGTGCCCGGGCGGCTCGGGAGGCGCCTTCGGGGTCGGCCGGCGGGAGCGGAGGCTGGGCAGGCGGACCGTCAGGGAACAGCGTTCAGTCGCAGTTCACGCGGGGGGCGGAGCGTTAGTTCTAGGATCAACTTAGTTTTGACTTGAGCTTCCGTTGAGCTTTCGCGACACTTCTCGTCGCTCTGCGTCCAATGGGAGGTCAGAGAGTCGATAAAGTGACGAATATCTGGCGGCTCGTCAGGAGCGCTCGAAGCCTGTAGGATTGATAACAATTCTGAAACAGAAGGCGCATCCATAGGCGTAGAGGTTTGCTGACCGCCGTTCCTCAATAGGATGCGTCTGGTTCAGACAAGTGCGGCAGCGCCACATCGTGCGCGGCAATGCGCGGCGGGCCGTCATGGGCGCGGCCCTGCCCGGAGGGGTCATTCATGTACCACATGCAACGGCGGGGTATCTCCCGCATAGCCGCTGTCATGCTCGCGACGAGCATGGCAGTGGGTGGCGGGTTCGCGATGGCGGGTGCGGCCGCCGCGGACAGCGGGACCGGAGGGTCCGGTGCGGTCGCGACGCTGCACGACCCCGAGCTCATCCCCGATGAGAGCGGTCAGATCACCATCAACGGCAAGGGTGGGTTCGGCGGTGGCCTGATCCAGCTGGACATCGCCGGCGGTAAGTGGCTCGAGACCTACTGCATCGACCTCAAGAACGAGACGGCGCCGGGGGCCCACTACCAGGAGACCGACTGGAAGTCGACCTCGCTGGAGACCAACCCGTCCAAGGGCAAGATCCTCTGGATCCTCCAGAACTCCTTCCCGCACGTCACCGCGCTGGACACGCTGGCCAAGGAGGCCGGGGCCGAGGCCCTGACCAAGGCTCAGGCGGCGGCGGCCACCCAGGCGGCCATCTGGCACTTCTCCGACGGTGTCGACGCGCACCCGAGCGAGGACGCGGACGCCTCGAAGCTGACCGACTACCTCATCAGGACCGCCAAGGACCTGGCCGAGCCGAGCCCCTCGCTCAGCCTGACCCCGGGCACCGTGTCGGGTAAGAGTGGTGCGCAGCTCGGCCCGATCACCGTCAACTCCAGCGGTGGCACCGCGCAGGTCGGCCTCGACGCGAACGCCGTCACCGCCGGAGTGGTGCTGACGGACAGCAAGGGCGACGTCATCAGCGGCAAGGACGGGAAGCTGATCACGCCCGCCAAGCCGAACGACCAGCTCTTCGTGAAGACGCCGGCCGGCGCCGCGGCGGGCACCGCCACGCTGACCGCCTCCGCCTCGACCTCGGTCGAGCTCGGCCGGGCCTTCATGAGCGCGGACAAGAACCGCCAGGGCCGCAACAGCCAGACGCTGATCCTCGCCGGGACCCAGACGGTCACGGTCAACGCGACCGCCACCGCGAACTGGGCCCCGACCGGCCCGGTGCCGGCGTTCTCGGCGCTGGTGGACTGCACGAAGAAGGCCGTCGTCGTCACCCTCACCAACACCGGTGACCAGCCCTACAGCGGCACGGTGGTCGGTGGCACGGTCAACAAGACCGTGACCGTGGCGCCGGGCAGCACCGAGACGGTGCTGGTGCCGAGCACGCAGGGTCAGCAGTACAGCATCAAGGTGAGCGGGCCGAACAGCACCAAGACGTTCACCGGTGTCCTCGACTGCACGGTCACCAGCACCGGTGGCGGCACCGGCGGCACCCCCTCGCCGACCCCGAGCAGCACCCCGAGCGGCACCCCCTCGCCGACCCCGAGCCGTTCCACCTCGGCTTCTCCCGTGCCGAGCGTCTCGGCCGGCGCGAGCACCCCGGCTGCGACCACCGGTGGTGGCGGCAGCCTGGCCTTCACCGGTGGCGGTAGCTCCGCCCCGCTGATCGCCGGGATCGCCGGCGCCCTGGTGCTGGTCGGCGGTGGCGCGGTGTTCGCGATGCGTCGCCGGGGCCGTCACGGTCGCACCGCGGCCTGACAGCCCGGACGACCGGACAACCGATGACCGGACGACCGATGACCGGATGATCCGGGTTCGGTCCGGACGGTCGGTGACCGGTCGGAAGTGACGAGCTGGGCAGCGAAGAACAGCTGAGCAGCGCACGTCGGTGGCCCGTCCCCTCGCCGGGGGCGGGCCACCGGCGTTCGCAGCGCGTCCGGGCCGCGTCCGGGCCGCGTTGGGGACCTTCCCGACCACCTGCTCGAGCACCGGCCCGGCCGGCTCCTCGGCCGCGCGCCGGGCCCGGCGCGACGGAAGCGGGTTCGGGATGCGGGCCCGGGTGCGGCACAATGGAACGCTGCAAGCCCTAATACTCCTCGACTTACTCCTCGACGACGCCGGAGCGATCTCACGTGGCGGAATTCATCTACACCATGCGCAAGGTGCGCAAGGCACACGGCGACAAGGTCATCCTTGACGACGTGACGCTCAGCTTCCTCCCCGGAGCGAAGATCGGCGTCGTGGGCCCCAACGGCGCTGGTAAGTCGACGGTGCTGAAGATGATGGCCGGGTTGGAGCAGCCTTCCAACGGCGACGCCTTCCTCTCGCCGGGCTTCACCGTCGGCATGCTCCTTCAGGAGCCGCCGCTGGACGAGTCCAAGACGGTCCTGGAGAACGTCCAGGACGGCGTCAAGGAGGTCAAGGGCAAGCTCGACCGGTTCAACGAGATCGCCGAGCTGATGGCGACCGACTACTCGGACGAGCTGCTCGACGAGATGGGCCGGCTCCAGGAGGACCTGGACCACGCCAACGCCTGGGACCTCGACGCCCAGCTCGAGCAGGCCATGGACGCGCTGGGCTGCCCGCCCGGTGACTGGCCGGTCACCAGCCTCTCCGGTGGTGAGCGCCGCCGCGTCGCGCTCTGCAAGCTGCTCCTCGAGGCGCCCGACCTGCTGCTCCTCGACGAGCCCACCAACCACCTCGACGCCGAGTCGGTGAACTGGCTGGAGCAGCACCTGGCCAAGTACGCCGGCACCGTCGTCGCGGTCACCCACGACCGGTACTTCCTGGACCACGTCGCCGAGTGGATCCTCGAGCTCGACCGTGGCCGCGCCTACCCGTACGAGGGCAACTACTCCACGTACCTGGAGACCAAGCAGTCCCGTCTCAAGGTCGAGGGCCAGAAGGACCAGAAGCGCGCCAAGCGCCTCAAGGAAGAGCTGGAGTGGGTCCGCTCCAACGCCAAGGGCCGTCAGGCGAAGTCCAAGGCCCGTCTCGCCCGCTACGAGGAGATGGCGGCCGAGGCGGACAAGATGCGGAAGCTGGACTTCGAGGAGATCCAGATCCCGCCGGGTCCGCGCCTGGGTAACATCGTCGTCGAGGTGAACAACCTCTCCAAGGCCTTCGGCGAGAAGATCCTGATCGACGACCTCAGCTTCACCCTCCCGCGCAACGGCATCGTCGGCGTGATCGGCCCCAACGGCGCCGGCAAGACCACGCTCTTCAAGATGCTGCTGGGCGAGGAGACCCCGGACGGCGGCAGCATCAAGGTCGGCGACACGGTCAAGACCAGCTACGTCGACCAGAGCCGGGCCAACATCGACCCGCAGAAGTCGCTCTGGGCCGTGGTCTCCGACGAGCTCGACTGGATCAACGTCGGCCAGGTCGAGATGCCCTCGCGCGCCTACGTCTCGGCCTTCGGCTTCAAGGGTCCGGACCAGCAGAAGCGGGCCGGCATCCTCTCCGGCGGTGAGCGCAACCGCCTCAACCTGGCGCTCACCCTCAAGCAGGGCGGCAACCTGCTGCTCCTCGACGAGCCGACCAACGACCTCGACGTCGAGACGCTCTCCTCGCTGGAGAACGCGCTGCTGGAGTTCCCGGGCTGCGCCGTGGTCATCTCCCACGACCGCTGGTTCCTGGACCGGGTGGCCACCCACATCCTCGCCTACGAGGGCGAGAGCAAGTGGTTCTGGTTCGAGGGCAACTTCGACTCGTACGAGAAGAACAAGATCGAGCGGCTGGGTGCCGACGCGGCCCGTCCGCACCGGGCCACCTACAAGAAGCTGACCCGCGGCTGAGACCGGCCGGGGTTCGCGGAGTCGACAGCTGTGCCAGCGGCCCGGCAGGGCGCCCATCGCGGGCGGCCTGCCGGGCCGACGGCCGAAGGTCGTGGGGCGAACGGCTGTGGAGTGACGGCCCGCGGTCCGCAGCCGCACCGAGGCCCGAGAGGGCGACGAACCCGAGAGGGCGACGACGTCGAGAAGACGACGACGTCGCAGGACGACGAAGGAGAGACTGTCGTGGCGCGCCACATCTACGCCTGCCCGATGCGGTGGTCCGACATGGACGCCTTCGGCCACGTGAACAACGTGGTCTTCCTGCGCTACCTGGAGGAGGCCCGGATCGACTTCATGTTCACCCAGGCCGCCGCCGCGGGCGCGGGTGAGTTCGCGGGCGGTTCGGTGGTGGCCCGGCACGAGATCGACTACAAGCTGCCGCTGGTCCACCGGCCGACGCCGGTGACCATCGAGACCTGGGTGACCAAGATCGGTGGCGCCTCGCTCACCGTCTGCTACGAGGTGAAGGACACCGCCGAGGACGGCACCGAGACGGTGTACGTGCGGGCCTCCACGGTCGTGGTCCCGTACGACCTGAAGGCCGCCCGGCCGCGCCGGATCAGCCCGGTGGAGCGCGAGTTCCTCGGGCGCTTCATGGACGACGAGGCCGTCCCGGCCGCGGCCTGACCTGGCACGCCCCGCACCGACGAAGTGAGCACCCCGTGATCAGTACCGCCCGGCTCCGCCTCGCCGACCCCCGTGAGGTGGCCGACCTCGGCGCCTTCCTGGGGCGCCTGCTGCGGTTCGACCGCGCGGCGGCGGTCCGGTTGCAGGCGACGCCGGCCGGCGACGCCGGGGTGCTGGCGGTCTTCGGCCGGTTGCCGCTGGGTGCCTCCGGGGTGCTCGCGCTGCGCACCGCCCGCCTCGCTCCGGCGGCCGACGCGGTCGACCTCACCGTCTCGGCCGGCCAGTTGCTGGAAGGGCTGGACGAGGAGCAGGGCACGGTCGTGCTGCCGCCGCCGGTGACCGGTCCGGCCTGGGCCGGGCTGCTGCCGCCGCGGGCCGGCTGGCGGCTGCTCGGGGAGACCGGCGCCGACCTGGTGGTGCCTCAGCTGATGGCGGCGGTGGGCGAGTTCAAGGAGCGGACCGCGCAGGTGCCGGAGCACCACCGGACCCGGGACCAGCTGGACGCCATCGCCGACGAGATCTGGTCGCGCCCGCTGCCGGCGCTGCCCGCGCTTCCGCTGCGGGCGGCCCACGCGGCGTACCGGATCGGGTTCCTGCACCCCGGCGCGCCGCTCTCCGCGCACCGCGCCGGCAGCTGGCTGCGGCTGACCGCGCCGCACGGCACGGTCCTGCTGCGGACGGCCGCCGCCCCGGGAGCCGGCCTCGGCCTGACGCCGGTCGGCTGACCCCCGCTCGGCTGACCCCCGCCGCCGCGCGCACCGCGCGCACCGCACCCTCCGCCCTCCGCACCGCGATGTGGTCCGCGCCGAGGTCGACCGCCACCCGGTGCTCCATCCCCAGCGCGGCCAGGAACTCGCGCGGCAGCTGCACCCGGCCGGTCCGGTCCAGCATCACGTACTCGCGCTCGCTCACCGACTCGGTCCCGTCCGCCCCGGTCAGCGTGTGCCGCAGCACCTCGGAGCTGGTGCGCCCGTCGCGGATCGCCACCGTGCGGCGCACCTCGCCGGCCACCATCGGGTCGTGCGTCACGATCACGACGGTGGCGCCCAGTTCGCGGTTGACGGTGCGGAAGGCCTCGAAGATCCCCGCGCCGGTCTCCGAGTCCAGCTCGCCGGTCGGCTCGTCGGCCAGGACCACGGACGGGTTGTTGGCCATCGCCACGGCGATGGCGACCCGCTGCTGCTCGCCGCCGGAGAGCTGGGCGGGCCGCCGGTCGGCCAGGTGCGCGATGCCCAGCGCCTCCAGCAGCTCGCCGGCCCGCGCGGCGCGTCGCTTGGCCCGCCCGGCGCTCCACCGCTCACCGTTCAACTGCATGGGCAGCGCGACGTTCTGGGCGGCGGTCAGGAACGGCATCAGGTTGCGGGCGGTCTGCTGCCAGACGAAGCCCACCACCTCGCGCCGGTAGCGCAGCCGCTCGCGGGGCGTCATCTTGAGCAGGTCGCAGCCGTCCACCGAGGCCGAGCCGGCCGAGGGGACGTCGAGTCCGGCCAGGATGTTGAGCAGGGTGGACTTGCCGCTGCCGGAGGCGCCGACCAGGGCGATCAGGTCGCCCTTGGCCACCAGCAGGTCCAGCCCCTGCAGGGCCTGCACCTCGACCCGCTCGGCGCTGAAGATCCGCACCAGGCGGTCGCAGGCGATCACCGAGTCGTGCCCGTAGGCCGGCCCGTTGCGGTCGGCCTGCGCGCGGCGCTGCAACTCCTGGTACGTCGGCTCCGAGCCGCTCGAAGTGCCGACCGAAGTGCCGACCGCCGGGTCGGCCGAGGGGTTCGTCGAGGGATCCGCTGTCACGCTCACTGCTGCTGCTCCTGTCCGTTCGTTCCGCGCCCTGCTGCCGGCCTCGCCGCCGCTCAGGATGTCGTCCGTAGCCGTCTCCGGTGTACTCACCGCTGGTCACCCGCTCTCAGCTCGCTGTTGATCTGCCGTCGTCCGAAGAGCACCGTCTCGCCGCAGACGACCGCGACGGACAGCACCGCCAGGCCCGCCGCCTGCCAGAGGACCGGGCCCGCGGCCGTGCGCAGCCCGCCCGGCACGGTCGCGCCGACCATGACGGACAGGTCGACCGCCGAGCCGAGCAGCGGTGCGCTCAGGCAGGCCAGGCCCGCTCCGGCGGCCGCGGCGACCAGGGCCTGCGGCAGGGCCTCGACCAGGATCAGGGTCAGGCCCTGGCGGGGGCGCAGCCCCATGGTGCGCAGCCGGGCGAGCAGCGCGGCCCGTTCCGGTGCGGCCCGCAGCAGGGTCAGCAGCAGCGACAGGACGCTGTAGCCGGCCGCCGCGGCCACCGCGGCCCAGAACATCCGGTCGGCCGCGTGCTCCAGCGGGTTGGCGTCCAGCGTGCGCGCGTAGTCGGCGCGGGTGGTCACCGTGAAGGTGCTGTTCAGGCTGGCGTCACCGCCGGCGCCGGCCGCGGCAGCCGGGGCAGCCGGGGAAGGCGTGCCACCCGCCGTGCCGCCCGCCGTACCGTTCGCGCCGCCGTCCGCCGGCCGGCTGCGGGCCAGCCGCGTCACCAGCTCCTGCAGGGCGCTGGAGCTGATCGTGCCGCCGGTGCCGAACCAGGTGCCGGCCGAGGCCACCATCGGCTGCGTGTCAGGCAGTTGGGCCAGCACGCCGGCCGAGGGCACCACGATCAGCGGCTTGCGCACCCCGCCGGGAACCGCGGGCGAGCCGGTGACCGTGCCGACCGGCTTGAAGTGCAGGTTGCCGTAGCCGTCGGGCAGCTGGACCGCGTTCTCCTCGGAGCCGAGCCGCCCGGCGATGTCGGTGCTGACCAGGGCCGGCACCGACTGGCCGGCCCCCGCCTGCGGGGTGTCGAGCAGGGCGGGGTCGAAGAGGCCCACGCCCACCCGTCGGGTCAGCGCCGCGTAGCCCTGCGGGTCGACGACCAGCAGCAGCGCGCCGCTGATCAGGCTGCCGTCGGCGGTGCCGATCGAGGCGTTGCCGTCCACCACCACCGAGGTGCCGCTCTGCACGCCGGGCAGCTTGGCGGCGGCCTCGGCGAAGCCGGGCGGAAGGCCGTCGGTGCCCACCGCGTCCACCCGGGCGTCGCCGCCCACCGTCAGCCGCACGGCCTGCTGGCGGGCGGCGTCGGCGGAGCTCAGCACGGTGACGCCGAACCCGGCGGTGGTGACCGCCAGCAGCAGCGGCAGCAGCGGCAGCACGGTCGGCGCCCGTCGCGGCTGCCCGCCGTCGGCCTCGCCGCTGCCGCGGCTGCCGCCGGACTGGGTGGCCCGGGCCAGGCCGAGGAAGCCGATCACTCCGTCGCGGCGGCCCGCCCAGTGCACCACGGGCGCCAGCAGCACCGGGAAGAGCCGCGCCAGCAGCACCGCCCCGGCCACCGCCAGCAGCAGCGGAGCCGCGCTCAGCAGCAGGTCGACCGTGCTGCCCGCGGGTGCGACCCCGCGGCGCCGTACCGCCAGCACCGAGGCGACGGCCAGGGTCAGCAGGGCCAGTTCGGCGACCAGCCGGCTCGGGGAGCCGAGCAGGTCGGCCCACCGTCCGCTCCACAGCGCCGCCATCGTGCCGCGGCGGGCGGACCGGCGCGGCAGGGCGGCGCGCAGCGCGGCCAGCCCCCGCAGCGGGAAGGCCAGCAGCGGCAGCAGTCCGGCGCAGGCACCGGTCAGCACGGCCGTGGCGGCGCGCGGGGCCGGCAGCAGCGCCAGCGCCAGCG
>NZ_BAAALF010000210.1:0-13239 GCF_039528135.1 Kitasatospora nipponensis
GAGGAGGTCGGCTCGTCGAAGGCGATCACCTTCGCCTCACCGGTCAGCGCCCGCAGGATCTCCACCAACTGGCGCTGGGCGGGAGTGAGCTGCGAGCCCAGCAGGTCCGGGTCCAGGACCCGGGAGAAACCCAGCCGGTCCAGGTCGGCGGTGATCCGCCGGCGCAGTTCCGCCCGGTCCAGCCGGCGCCCCGCTCCACGGGGCAGCGCGCCGGCGTAGACGTTCTCGGCGACCGAGACGTGCGGAATGATCTCCGGCTCCTGCGGGATGATCCGGATGCCCAGGGCCCGGGCTCTGGCCGGCGAGTGCAGCGTCACCTCGGCGCCGTCCAGCAGGACCCCGCCCTCGGTGGGCTGGTGGTCACCGGTGAGGATCTTCAGCAGGGTCGACTTGCCGGCCCCGTTCTCCCCCATCAGCGCGGTGACCTGTCCGGCCGGGAAGTCCAGGGTCACCCCGCCCAGCGCCCGGACCTCGCCGAAGCGCTTTCCCAGGCCTTGGACGCCGGCTCCCGCCGTTGTCGTCTTGGTCGTCACAGTCAGTTCCTCCGGTCGCTCGGCTCACCCAGCTCGCGCAGCTCGATCAGCTGCACTGGAGGCCGGAGGCCTGCCAGTTGGAGGCGTCCACCATGCTGGTCGGCGCGAAGGCCTCCTGCGGGAAGTCCTTGCCGTTCTTCAGCTTGTCGACCATGGTCTGCACCGCCAGGGCGCCCACGTCGCTGCCGTTGATGAAGAGCGCGGCCTTCATGCCGGTCGGCTGGCTGCTGCCCCAGTCCTTGCAGGCCAGGTACGCGCCCAGGCCCACGCCGATCACGTTGTCGGCGCTCACGCCCGCGTTCGCCAGCGCGGTGATGCCGCCCTGCACGTTCTCGTCATTGCAGCCCCAGATCACCCAGTGCTTGACGTTCGGGTTGGCCGTGATCGTCGCGGCGACCTTGTCCTGCGCACCGGTGGGGGTGTTGTCGGTGGCCACGTCGATGTTCTGCACGGCGGCGCCGGCGCCCTCGGCGAAGGAGGACTTGGCGGCCTTCACGCGGTCACCGCAGACCGTCACGTCCTGCTTCCAGGCGGAGATGGTGCGGGTGTCGGCGGCGCTCCAGCCGGCCTTCTTGTACTCGTCGGCGGCACGCTTGCCGACCTGGGCGCCCATCTGGTCGCCGGAGAAGCCGATCCGCGGCACCAGGGCGGACTTGTCACAGGAGGCCGGGGCCGGGCCGGTGGCACAGACCTGGTCGTCCGAGGTGAGCAGGGCCACCTTGGCGTCCTTGGCGGTCTGCACGACCTGGGGACCCACTGCGGGGTCCGGAACCACGATGATGAGACCCTGGCTCTTCTGGGCGATCGCGGACTGCACGTCGCTGATCGTCTGGTTCGCGTCGTTGCCCAGGTTGACGACCTTCAGGTCGACGCCGAGCTGCGCGGCCTTGGCCTTGGCGCCCGCGGCCTCGCCGATGAAGTACTGCTGGTCGCCCTGCTTCTGCAGGTAGGTGATGGAGATCTTTCCGCTGACCGTGGCGACATCGCCGCCGCCGGCCTTGGTGGTCTGCTGACCGGTCGAGCAGGCCGTCAGGCCCAGGGTGACGAGCAGTCCGACGGTGGCGGCTGCGGTACGGCGGCGGTTGCGCGCGGTGGTCATGGTGCGGAGGCTCCTTCGGCTCACAATCAATCAGAACCAAACAGGTTCGAACGTGATGAGCCATATGAGACCCCTTCTCACCACACGCGTCAAGGGGTTTCGCACAGATCCGCACAGGTCGCAATGCAACTGTTGCCGGATCGTGCGGAGACGGAACGGTGTCCCCGGGACGAACGGCGGAAAACGGAGAAAGCGGTGGCGGTGCACCCCCCGACCGGGTGCACCGCCACCGCCGTTCCTCACCTCAGTGAGCCGCCGTCCAGAGAGGTTCCTCCTGGTCAGCAGGCTCCGAGGTCGTTCCAGACGCCCCACGCACCGCTCGCGGTGGGGTCGTCACCCTTGGTCCACCACTTGTTGCTGTAGTAGTGGCCCTTCCAGGACACCTTGGTGCCGGTCGTCGCGTAGGTCGCACCCGCGTCCCAGGCCGGTGCCGCGGAGCAACTCCCACCGGTGGGGGTGGGGGTCGGCGTGGGGGTGGGAGTCGGAGTAGGCGTCGGCGTCGGGGTAGGAGTGGGAGTCGGCGTCGGCGTGGGAGTCGGCGTCGGGGTAGGAGTCGGCGTGGGCCTGGGCGTAGGAGTAGGAGTCGAGCCGCCCGTCGAGCCGCGGGTGAGGTCCCCCGCCAGCCCGTACAGCGTCCCGGCCACGTTCACCGTCCAGTTCGACGGCGTCGAGGTCGGCAGGTAGTAGACGAAGTCCACGTCCACCGAGGCGCCCGGCGCCAGCGACTGCCAGCTCGGCAGCTTCAGCGAGACCCGGTTGTAGGTCCCCTTCAACCCGCCCACGTTCCCCGGACCCGGGTTGTCCTGGCGGATCACCGCCGAGTTGAAGCCCGACTGGTCGTGCGCGTTGCCCGGCGCCGAGTTGCTGTAGTCGAACTGGAACTCGGTCCCGCCCGGCAGCGTCAGGGTCGAGTTGTTGACGATGTGGATCTTCGGGTTGATCGGGTAGTTGTTGTCACCCAGCGCGAACTTGGTGTACGACACGTCGATCGGCAGGGTCTGCGCGGGCAGCGCGACCGTCGAGCGGGTGGCGCCGTAGGGCGTGGCCGACCTGAACTTGTTGTAGAGGTCCGTGGTCAGCGTGGAGCCCGCCACGTACTCGCCCTTGCCGCCGTTGGCGGCCGGGTCGAAGGTGTAGTCGCCCGCCAGCTCCCAGATCATCGCGCCGCCGGCACCCTGGTTGATCAGGTAGTCCGCCTTGGCGTTCACCGACTGCTCGTCCTCGGTGGAGAGGAAGACCTTCTTGGTGGCGTTCCACAGCCACGGCGCCACCAGCGAGGAGCTGTAGTTGCGGCTGTAGCTGCCGGTCAGCGCGGTGTCCTTGAGCCCGTACTTCGCCAGGTAGTCCGGCAGGATCCCGTTCTGCAGGTTCATCGCGTGCCACATCGGGTTGGAGCCGGCCGGTGCCTCCTTGCCGTTGGTGTCCAGGTCGTGCCAGAGGTTGTCGATGCCCACCGCGCCGTCGCCGCAGGCGGTCAGCCCCGAGCCCGCCGGACAGCTGGTGCTGGCGGCGGTCCCCCACAGCCCGTTGGTGCCACCGGTCACGTTCTCGAACCCGCGGGTGTAGTAGGGCAGTCCGACATTGATCCGGCCGGCCGGCATCGCGCCGCGGAAGTAGTGGTAGGCCCAGTCGGCGTTCAGGTAACCGATCCCGCCGTACTGCGAAGTCCCGTACACGTTGGCGGACTTGAGCTCGGCGTCGGTGCCGTCGTCGTAGAGCGAGGCGTTCGGGCCGACGTACTGGTTCCAGGCACCGTGCAGGTCGTAGGACATGATGTTGACGTAGTCCAGGTACTGCGTCACCTGGAAGGTCTCCATGCCGCGCAGCAGGTAACCCGAGGACGGCGCGGCCACCGAGAGCAGGTAGTACCTGCCGTCCGCCGCGCTGGCCACGTCGAGCTTCTGCCGCACGGTCTTCAGCAGGGCCGCGTACCCCTGCATCAGCGAGCCGCGCTTGGCGTTCGCGGTGGTCCAGTCCAGCGGGTTGCCCGCGTTGTTCATCGAGGTCGGGTACTCGTAGTCGAGGTCGACGCCGTTGAAGCCGTACTTCTCGACGAACGCCACCGCCGAGTCCGCGAAGGTGTTGATCCCGGCCTGGTTGACGCTGCCGTCGGCGTTGACCGTCATCCCGTAGAAGCCACCCGAGTTCACCCGGGTGCCCGAGTCGTCGAAGTAGCCGCCGGTCTCGGCCCAACCGCCCACCGAGACCATGGTCTTGACGTTCGGATACTGCTTCTTGAACTTGCTCAGCAGGTTGAAGTGCCCCTGGTACGGCAGCGTCGGGTCCATCTCGGCCCCGGCGACCCCGGGGAAGGTCATCCCGGTCGCCGCGTTGTTCGGCCCGTCGGTCCCCACCGAGATCCGGTTGTCGCCCCCCACGTGCGCGAACGCGTAGTTGAGGTGCGTCACCTTGTCCCACGGGATGTTGTTCACCAGGTAGGCGGGCGTGCCGTCCTTGCCCGTGCGCCAGCCCGTGAAGTACCCGATGACGCGACGCTGGTGGTCCGCGCCCATCTTCTCCCGGCCGGCGCCGTCGTAGACGTCGCAGTACGGCACGTCCACCCCGGGCGTGGTGTACATCCCGTCCGGACGGCACGACTGGTTGTCGACGGCCGGCGCCGCGGCCGACGCCTGCGAGGGCGCCACCCCCAGCGTGGCCAGCAGCAGCCCGGCGAGCGCCGCGGCAGCGGTGGCGGCGAACGCGGTGCGCCGCCCGGGGCCTGACCGACCGACAGATCGGCGGGCGGAAGACGGACGGCCGGCAGCGGTGGGACGCTGCGCCGCCTCGTTGCGGATCAACACTCGGTCCTCCAGGAGAGAGTGTCGGGTGCGCACTTGTGGGGAGCGCGCGCGTGGGGGTGCGTGGACAGCCCGCAGATGGCGCGCGTCCTACCGACCGGCGACCACCGTGCAGATTGGCGCCGAACTTATGTGGTCCAGACCACAGAGGTCAATAGGTCTGTACCAATTACCTGTCAACACCCCGCGCTCGACTGCCGTGATTCTCATCACCGTCTCATCCGATCCGCAGCGCCCCTCAGTGCCCTGACCAGCACTCAGAGAACCCCTGGCGGCGCCAGCCAGCGCATCGCCTGTCCCGTGACGCCCGCGATGGTGTCGTAGTCCCGGTCGTAGTGCAGCACCTCGACGCCGTGCTCCTCGGCCGTCGCCGCCGTCAACAGGTCCGGCAGCGAGGCGCACCGGTGCTGCCCCTTCGCGGCCAGAAGCCGCTGCACCTCCAGCGCGCGGGCATGCGCGCGTTCCCCCAGCGGCAGCCAGGCCCACTGCGCCCGCAGGCGCTCGCGGATCCGCTCGTAGTCCTCCGGGCCACGGGCCGAGAAGAGGACTTCGTACTCGAGGACCGGACAGATCGCCACCAGCCCCGCCTCGAGGACCGGCGTCCAGATCTCACGCGCGGTCGGATGACCCAGCCTCGCGAACGCGCTCTTGTCCACGAGGTATCGCACTAGCGCCACGCCTGCCCCATCACCTCGGAGTCCAGCAGGTCCGCGTAGAGGCCGGCATCGAGGTCGGCGAGGAAGTCTGCCACCGCCACGGCCTTGCCGTGCCGTGCCACCACGTCCCGCAGCGCGGCGTTCACGGTGTCCTTCTTGGTGGCCGTTCCCAGCAGCTCGGCCGCCTTGGCCAAGGCCTCGTCGTCTATGTCGATCACGGTCTTGGGCATTGCACCCACCTCCAGGATATCCATGTCCCCATTCAAGGATATCCGTGTGACCTCCCATGGCAATCCTCCCCACGTTCACCCGATCGATGAGCAGACGACCGGAAGAACGGTGGTGACGGTGCCGCCCACCGCCCAGTAACATGGCGTGACCGATCGGCCTGCGGCCTTGGCGGAACGGGCAGTCGCGCTGGCTTTAGGTGCCAGTGAGGGAAACCTCGTGAGGGTTCGAATCCCTCAGGCCGCACCAGCCTTAGAATCGAAGGGCCGCCAGGAGAACTCCTCCTGGCGGCCCTTCGATGTTCCGGCGCCTTCTCACCCCAACAGTTCGCGCACCGCGCCCGCGAGGCCGCGGAAGGCCTCGCCGCGGTGGCTGATGGCGTTCTTCTCGTCGGCCGTCAGTTCGGCGCAGGTCCGGCTCTCGCCGAGCGGCTGGAGGATCGGGTCGTAGCCGAAGCCGCCCGCGCCGGACGGGGTGGTCCGCAGGGTGCCGCGCAGCCGGCCCTCGACGACCCGCTCGGTGCCGTCCGGCAGGGCCAGGGCGGCGGCGCAGGCGAAGTGCGCGGTGCGGTGCGGGTCGGCGATGTCGGAGAGCTGGGCGAGCAGCAGGTCCAGGTTGGCGCGGTCGTCGCCGTGCTTGCCGGCCCAGCGGGCGGAGAAGATGCCGGGGGCGCCGCCGAGCACGTCCACGCAGAGGCCGGAGTCGTCGGCGACGGCCGGCAGACCGGTGGCGCGGGCCAGCGCGTGCGCCTTGAGCAGGGCGTTCTCGGCGAAGGTGACGCCGGTCTCGGGCACGTCGGGGATCTCGGGGTAGGCGTCGGCGCCGACGAGTTCGACGTCGAGGCCGGCGGCGCCGAGGATGGCGCGCAGCTCGGTGACCTTGTGCTGGTTGCGGGTGGCGAGGACGAGGCGTCGGGAGGTGCTCATGGGTCCGCAGTATCCCAGCCCGGCCCGGCCGCGGTCAGCCCGGCGCCGCCGCGGTCAGCCCGTGCAGACCTTGGTGAGCTTGCCGGCCGCGTCGCCGAGCGGGCCCAGGTCGGGCACCTGCTTGGCGTCCACCGCCGTCTGCACCTTGTCCACCTGGCGCTGCAGGTCGGTGACGGCGTTGTCGACATCGGTACTGCCGGCGTTCTTGCCGAGCTTGTCGAGGTCGGCCTTGAGCTTGGCCAGCGCCCGGCCGGCCGCCGCCGGGTCGTTCTGCGAGTTGCCGTAGGCACTGTTCAGGTCGCCGAGGTCGCTGCCGACCCGGACCGCGGTGTTGCCGCAGTCCAGCGCCTTCTGCGCGGCGGAGCAGCTGATCGCGCTGAGTGGGAGGACGAGGATCAGTGCCGCGGCGGCCAGTGTGGCGGGGCGGGCGAAACTGTGTGGCATCGCGGTCCTCCGATGCGGTGGGTCCTTGGCCGAACCGTACGGTCTCGGTGGGCGGCCTGTACAGCCCGGGCGCGGCCGATCACCGTGCCCGGGCCCGGCTGGGACCTCTGGCGCCCACCGCGACGCGGACGGGTCGTCAGGCCTCCAGGGCCTTGCGCTGGATCTCGTCGAGCTCGGCGCAGCCGAGGGTGCCGAGGTCGAGCAGCTGGTCGAGCAGGGCGCGGTCGAACGGGGCGCCCTCGGCGGTGCCCTGGACCTCGACGAAGCGGCCGTCGGAGGTGCAGACGATGTTCATGTCGGTCTCGGCGCGCACGTCCTCCTCGTAGCGCAGGTCGAGCATCGGGACGCCGTCGATGATGCCGACGCTGACCGCGCTGACGCCGCCGGTGATGGGCTGGCCCTTCGCGCGCAGCAGCTTCTTCTCGCGGGCCCAGGAGACGGCGTCGACGAGCGCGACGTAGGCACCGGTGATGGCGGCGGTGCGGGTGCCGCCGTCGGCCTGCAGGACGTCGCAGTCCAGGACGATGGTGTTCTCGGCGAGGGCGCGGTGGTCGATCACGGCGCGCAGCGAGCGGCCGATCAGACGGCTGATCTCGTGGGTGCGGCCGCCGATCTTGCCGCGGACGGACTCGCGGTCGCCGCGGGTGTTGGTGGCGCGCGGCAGCATGGCGTACTCGGCGGTGACCCAGCCCTCGCCGCTGCCCTTGCGCCAGCGCGGGACGCCCTCGGTGACGCTGGCGGTGCACAGGACCCTGGTGTCGCCGTAGGAGACGAGGACGGAGCCCTCGGCGTGCTTGCTCCAGGCCCGTTCGATGGTGATCGGGCGGAGCTGGTCGGGGGTACGGCCGTCGATGCGTGACATAGCCAATGAGCGTAGTGGGTCCCGGCATACCGGACAGCCGGCCCCGGGGCACGGCCCGCACGAGCCGCCGTACGAGCCGCCCGCGCGGCGGTCCGCGCGGGCGGTCCGCAGCGGTGGCCACGGCGACGTCCGCAGTGGTGGCCCGGACCCGTCCGCACGTGCCGATGGCCCGTCACCGTGCTGCGGTGACGGGCCATCGGTGTCCGGGGGCGCCTGGGGCGCCGGGCCGAGCCGGTGGGGCTCAGCTCACATCATGTCCTCGATGTCGGCGGCGATCGGGTCCGCGTCGGTGCCGATGACCACCTGGATCGCGGTGCCCATCTTGACGACGCCGTGGGCACCGGCCGCCTTGAGCGCGGCCTCGTCGATGAGGGAGGGGTCCTTGACCTCGGTCCGCAGGCGGGTGATGCAGCCCTCGACCTCTTCGATGTTGTCGATACCGCCGAGACCGGCGACGATCTTCTCAGCCTTGGTGGCCATGGTCTTTCTCCCTCTGTCTCGGCGTTCCGGCGGTCGTGCCGGAGGCCGTCTCGCGGTGGTGCCGGGCGGCGGCGCCGAGTGACGCGGGCTCAGGCACCCGGTCGCGCACCGGCGCCAACAGCATCGCCCGGTTCGGTCCGTTCCGCCACGTTAGTGCACGTTTGGCGCAGTTCCGCGCGCGGGTGGTGGATCTTCCTCCCAGGATGACGGTGAGCGGGGCTCGGGTCCACGGCGCGTGCGGCGGCACTCCAACTGGTCTACACCAATCTCGGCGCACTTCCAAAAACGCGCGGCCGCCCGCAGGTGTTCCCCGCCCCCGCCCGCGCCCCGGGCCCGGGCTGCTCGGCCGGGTTCGCCGACAGCCCCGCGAAGGACGACGATGAGTTCGGCGAATGCCGCGATCCCGCAGAAGCAGTGGTGGCACACGTTCTACGGCGGTCTGCAGAAGATGGGGCGCTCGCTCCAGCTGCCGGTGGCGGTGCTCCCCGCGGCCGGCATCCTCAACCGGCTGGGCCAGCCGGACATCTTCGGACCGCAGGGCCGGATCGCCGACTGGCCCAACGTGGCGAAGGTCCTGGTGGGGGCCGGCGGGGCGCTGCTCAGCTCCTCGCTCGGCCTGCCGCTGCTCTTCTGCGTCGGCGTGGCGATCGGCATGGCCAAGAAGTCGGACGGCTCCACGGCACTGGCGGCGGTGGCCGGCTTCCTCGTGTACTACAACATCCTGCAGCAGTTCCCGGTGACGCCGCCGACCACGCCGCCGAGCTACCAGAACCCGGGGGTCTTCGGCGGCATCATGCTGGGGCTGCTGACCTCCTGGTTCTGGGTGCGCTTCCACCGAACCAGGCTGGTGGACTGGCTGGGCTTCTTCAACGGCCGCCGACTGGTCCCGATGATCATGGCCTTCGTCGGGGTGGCCTTCGCGGTGGCCTGCCTCTGGCTCTGGCCGCCGATCGGGCGGGCGCTGACCGACTTCAGCTCCTGGCTCACCGACCTGGGCTCGCTGGGCGCGGGCATCTTCGGCGTGGCCAACCGGGCGCTGCTGGTGATCGGCATGCACCAGTTCCTGAACACCTTCCTCTGGTTCCAGTACGGCAGCTACACCAACGCCCAGGGCCAGACCTTCAACGGCGACATCAACCGCTTCCTGGCCGGCGACCCGACCGCGGGGCAGTTCACCTCGGGCTTCTTCCCGATCATGATGTTCGCGCTGCCCGCGGCCGCGCTGGCCATCGCGCACTGCGCCAAGCCGCACCGGCGCAAGGAGGTGACGGGGCTGATGACCTCGGTCGCGCTGACCTCCTTCATGACCGGGGTGACCGAACCGATCGAGTACTCCTTCCTCTACGTGGCGCCGCTGCTCTACGTGGCGCACGCGCTGCTGACCGGCCTGTCGATGGGGGTGACCTGGGCGCTGGGCGTGCACGACGGGTTCAGCTTCTCGGCCGGCCTGATCGACTACCTGATCAACTGGGAACTGGCCACCAAGCCCTGGCTGATCATTCCGATCGGGCTCTGCTTCGCGGCGGTCTACTACGCGCTCTTCCGCTTCATGATCACCGCCTTCAACCTGATCACCCCCGGCCGCGAGCCGGACGACGAGGTGGTGGACGTCGCCGAGGACTGACGCGAGGATGGGGTGACACCTGCGGCGCGTGCGACTCACAGCGTGACACCTCCGCTCCGGCGGGCGATAACGGCGGGTAACGATGATCGTCAATCCTTAACAAGGTTTCGATTTCATAGCGCTTCTCACCTGCGGGGCTGTCCGGGGTTCCAAGCCCTCTCGGGCCGTGCTACAAAACTGGTCTACACCACTAGTGGTGTAGACCAGTTCGCGTACCAGATCCGGCCCGCACCCCGCCCGGTACGCCCTGAGGTGAGGAACCACCCCCATGAGTACGACTGCGAAGGCACCGGCGCCCGCAGCGGCCCCGTCGAAGAAGTTCGGCTCCGGCATCCTGCAGGGCCTGCAGAAGATCGGCCGCAGCCTCCAGCTTCCGATCGCCGTCCTGCCCGCGGCCGGCATCCTGCTGCGGCTGGGCCAGGCCGACGTCCAGGAGAAGCTGCACCTGCCGGCCAAGCTCGTCGCCACCTTCGCGGCGGCCGGCCACGCGGTCTTCGACAACCTGCCGCTGCTCTTCTGCGTCGGCATCGCCATCGGCTTCGCCAAGAAGGCCGACGGCTCCACCGCGCTGGCCGCCCTGGTCGGCTACCTGGTCTTCCACAACGTGCTGACGGTCTTCCCGATGGCCCACACGGTCACCGCGGCCAACCCGGCCGGCACGGCGCAGAACCCCGGCGTCCTGGGCGGCGTGGTCATCGGCCTCTTCTCGGCCGTGCTGTGGCAGCGGTACCACCGCACCAAGCTGCCCGACTGGCTCGGCTTCTTCAACGGCCGCCGGCTGGTCCCGCTCATCATGGCCTTCGTGGGCACCCTGGCCGGCATCGTCTTCGGCCTGGCCTGGGGCCCGGTCGGCTCGGCGCTGGACAGCTTCAGCAACTGGGCGATCGGCCTGGGCGCCGTCGGCTCCGGCATCTTCGGCCTGATCAACCGCGCGCTGCTGCCGGTCGGCATGCACCAGTTCGCCAACACCTTCTTCTGGCAGCAGGCCGGCACCTTCCACGACGCCTCCGGCAAGGTGTTCCAGGGTGACCTCAACCGCTTCTTCGGCGGCGACCCGAGCGCCGGCCAGTTCATGTCCGGCTTCTTCCCGGTGATGATGTTCGGCCTGCCCGCCGCCGCCCTGGCCATCGCGCACTGCGCCCGCCCCGAGCGCCGCAAGGCCGTCCTGGGCATGATGATGTCGCTGGCGCTGACCTCGTTCATGACCGGCATCACCGAGCCGATCGAGTTCGCCTTCCTCTTCATCGCCCCGGTGCTGTACGGCGTGCACGCGCTGCTCACCGCGCTGTCGATGATGGTCACCTGGGCGCTCGGCGTGCACGACGGCTTCACCTTCTCGGCCGGCGCGATCGACTACGTCTTCAACTGGCACTTCGCCACCAAGCCGTGGCTGATCATCCCGATCGGCCTGGTCTTCGCGGTGGTCTACTACGTGGTCTTCCGCTTCGCGATCACCAAGTTCAACCTCCCCACCCCGGGCCGTGAGCCCGAGGACGAGATCGAGGACGTCACCAAGGCGTGACCGCTCACCGCTGAGCGCACCCGCACCGGAGGAGAGCAGCCGGTGCGGAACGGGAGCAGGGCACCGGCCACCACGGCCGGTGCCCTGCTCCCGTTCTGCGTCCGTTCCGCGTCCGTTCCGCGTCCGTCCCGCCCGCGGGGCCCGCAGGCCCCACAGCGGCCGCCCGGACGGTGTCCGGGAGGCGTTCAGATCTCGTACACCGCCCCGGCCTTCGCCAGCTCCACCGGACCCGCGTAGGCGGCCTCGGCGTCGCGCAGGTTGCGCTGCGGATCGGTCCACGGCGGGATGTGCGTGAGCACCAGCCGCCGGGCCCCGGCGGCGGCGGCGTGCTCGCCCGCCTCGCGGCCGTTGAGGTGGACGGACCGGTAGGTCTCCTTGCCGTCCGTGTAGGCCGCCTCGCACAGGAAGAGGTCGCTCTCACGGGCCAGCTCGACCAGCTCCGGGCTCTCACCGGTGTCGCCGGAGTAGACCAGCGAGCGGCCCTGGTGCTCGATCCGGAAGGCGTAGGCCTCCACCGGGTGGTTGACCTGCACGGCGGTGACGGTCAGCGGACCGAGCGCGAAGGAGCCGGAGGTCAGCGTGCGGAAGTCGAAGACCTCGGTCATCCCGGGGTCCTCGGGCATGTCGTAGGCGCGCGCGAGCCGGCCGGGGGTGTCCCGCGGGCCGTAGACCGGCAGTTGCTCGGGGCAGCCCTCCTGGCGGTAGTTGCGGGCCACCCAGTAGGCGCAGAGGTCGATGCAGTGGTCCGCGTGCAGGTGGCTGAGCGCGATGGCGTCCACCTCGTACAGGCCGACGTGGTTCTGCAGGGCGCCGAGCGCGCCGTTGCCGAGGTCGATGACCAGGCGGAAGCCGTCGGCCTCGACCAGATAGCTGGAGCAGGGCGATTCGGGCGACGGGAAGCTCCCCGAGCACCCCACCACGGTCAGTTTCATCCCGAGCCCCTCCGCCGGATCCGGTCCGCGCGCACGCCGGTTACCACCGGGTACACCGGCGGGTAGGTGCAGCTTCGCGTGTCGAGAGTAAGGGCGGCGGGGCACTTTGCCCCCGTCCCCGTGCCGCGCTGTGGCTGGAATCACCAGAACGGGGCGGGCACCGCGAGCGCACTCGCCGGTCTTTTCGACCCGGTGGCGACCCGGTGGCCGCCCGGCGGCCACCGGGCGCCGGCTCAGCGGTGGCGGGGACGGTTGCGGGCCCACTCCCGGACGGTCTCGGCGTACCAGCGGGGATGACCGGCCGGATCGACGAAGTCCGGGTCGGGGAGCAGTCCGTGGCGACGGTAGTTGCGGACGGTGTCGGGCTGGACGCCGATGTGGCGGGCGATCTCGGCGTAGGACCACGCCTCGGTACTGTGCGGACTCATCTGGCGCCACCTCCGGGTTCCGAGGGCTCTCCTCGGGCCCCGCGCGGGCACGCGGGCGCGGCCAGCCTTTCCGGCGCGGTGGGCGGGCCGGGCGTGCGGCGGCGTCCGTCATCAACCCGTGACAGAGCGGCAGCAGCAAACGGATAAATGCCCAACTGTCACAGCCGGTACGGTCAGCACATGAATCACCTGCATACCACCGTGGCCCTGGTCGGTCTGGTCGTCCTGGTGGTGCTGGCCACCGCCGTGCGCACGGTCCTGCGCCTGCGCGACCGCCACCGGCACCCCGCCGGTCGTCCCGGCGGCCGGGTGGGCACGCCGTCGCGGACCGACCGCCGCACCGGCGTCCCGGCGCCGCGGGAGATCTGGTGGGCCGAGGTCCCCTTCGAGGACGGGCCCGGCGCCAAGGACCGGCCCTGCCTGGTGCTGCGGGTCCACGGGAACCAGGCCACCGTCGCGAAGATCACCAGCAAGCACCACGCCGAGCGCCCCGGCGTCCTCGCGCTGCCCCCGGGCACCGTCGCCGACCGCCAGGGGCGGGCCAGTTGGCTGGAGACGGACGAGCTGCGCGAGGTGCCGCTGCGCGACTTCCGCCGCCGGGTCGGCCCGCTGGACGCCGGCACCTGGGCCCGCGTGGAGCGCACCCGCGCCTAGGGCCCCCAGGGCCTCTCCGGCCCCAACGCGGACGGCACCCGCGGACGGTGTCG
>NZ_BAAALF010000211.1:0-13131 GCF_039528135.1 Kitasatospora nipponensis
CAACCTCGCTTGACATCCCTGCCAGCCTGCCGCCGCTGACGCCGCCCTGCGCCGGGCGTCGGCGGCGGCCCAGCCTCAACTCCTGCTTGAGCCTCGACGTACCAACGCGCCGTCTTACCGGTGAGCGGCCTGAACCCCTCGCAGCTGTAGGTGCACGACGCGCGGCTGCCAGCAGCTCTACGGCAGCGGTGCAACCACCGGAGCATCCGGTGCATCGTGCAAGTACGGATCGCCCGTCCTGGCGTGCTTGGCGTACGGGGATTCGGGCTGCGGCGGGATGGGTGTGGCGGCCTCTGCGGTGTGGGTGGTTGGGTCGCTGCGGTCGGCCCTCCGGGTCAGCTCCGCTCGCAGGCCGGACGCCCGGTCGTCGGCGTTGAGCGCCGTGCGGCGGGTCTTGGTTGCCTCGGAGCGGAGGGCCTTCGCCGCCTGGGTGTCCTTGTCCTGGGCTCGACGGAGCAGGGCGGCCTTCGCCTCCTGCGGAAGGTCGGCTTCGGTGAGGACGGCTTCGTGCTCACCGGCGGGCCCGGCCTGGTGGGCGGCTTCGCGGAGTCGTTCCTTCGCACTCTCCAGCTCCTGTGCGGTCGCGTGGTGCGTCCGGACGAGGTCTTGGCGTTCTGCCTCGGCGGCGGTCCGCTGGTCACCGCGGAGTACATGACGACCGAACAGTCCGGTGGCGGCCAGCTGCTGCTCGATCCCGCTGATCCGGGCCTGGGTGCCGTGCAGGCCGGCGGTGTATTCGGCGATGGCCTCTTCGAGGGCGCGCACGTCACGGATCGCCTCGGCACGTTCGGCGACTTCCTGCTGCCGGCGGCTGAGCGCGAGCATGTTGGGGCCGGTTCCGGAGGTCGCGTTCTGCTCGGCGCGGTCCGCGGTGGTCTCCGCCTTGTTGGCGGCGGTCCTGGTGGCGCGCGCGGCTGCTGCGGCCTTGCGCGCGGCGTCTCGCAGGGCCTCGTTGTTGAGGTGGGCGTACGGGCGGGCGGCGGCCGGGAGCCGGGGCTCCGGGGTTGCGGCCGGCGTCGCCGACCGGTTGGCGGCGCCGATGGTGCGGCGGGGCTCGGGCTTCGGGATGTCCTGCTCGATGTCGTCCTGCTCGGCGGCCTCGCCGGTGCCGGGAGCGCGCGGGGTCGGCAGGTCAGGGACGATGTGCCGGACGTGGGCGGGGACGGCGGCCGTCGGAAGTTCGGCGAGGATCATGCGTTCCTCGGTGCCGGTCTCTACCTCGCGGATGAGGCCCGCGACGGCACGGTCTAGCTGTTCCTGCCCGGTCGTCGTCTCCCCAGCGCGGGCGCGGTCGACATCGGTCTCGTAGACGGACAGCGGGAGGAAGAGGTGAGTCTCCTTCTTGTCCCGGGACAGCATGGTGTACAGGGCGTTGGCCTGCGCTCCCGGGCCGTAGACCAGGGCTTCCTGCACGCTCAAGCCCTGCGACTTGTGGCCGGTGATGGCGTAGCCGAGCCCGAGGCCGCCCTGCGCGATGTAGTCGGCATCGACCCATTCGGCGACGTCGCGGTGGCCTTCGGTGGTCTTCTCCCGCCACTCGACAAGAACCCGGCGTTCCTCGTCCACGGCCCGCACGATTCCGCGGTAGCCGTTCAGGACGTCCTCGTTCTCGCCTCGGCTGCGCTTGCTCCGGTAGTCGTTGGCACGAAGGAGAACCTGGTCTCCCACGGACAGCGCGAGTTCACCGCCGCCGGCCAAGGCGAAGAGGTGTTCCGGGCCGGTGAGGGCGCCGGTGGCCTTCCGCAGGGCGCGGGCCCCGAGGTTGAGTTCCTCCACGACCTCGTTGGTAGAGGCCAGCATCAGGAGCTGCTGCACGGCGGAGTGGTCGTCGGTGTGCGCGGCGCGCTTGTCGGCCCAGATAGTGAGCATCGCGGCGAGGGTCTCGTCCTTGTCCGCGAGGGCGTGCACGCGGCCGGTCCCGGCGAAGGTACGGAGTGCTTCCACGCGATTGTCGTCGCGCCACAGTTCCAATGCCCGGCGCTCGACCCTGTCCTTCTGCCGGAAGTTCTCGGTTAGTTCGAGCCCGCCCACGATGTGGTGGACAGCGGCGAAGCTGCCGCCGATGCCGGGCGAGTGCAGCTGCTTGGGGTCACCGATGCCGATGATCTTCGTGGCGGTCTGCGCTGCGTGAGCCAGGAGTTCGGCGATGTCGCGGTCATCGCACATCGCGGCCTCGTCCACGACCAGCACGTCAACACCAGTGAGGCCAGGGCCGCCGTTGCGGATGCCGGTGAGCCAGGACGCGAGGGTGCGGGAAGTGATCCCCGCCTCTGCCTTCAAGTTGGCGGCGGCGACGGCGGCGGTGCTCGCCCCGGCGATGATAAGTCCGTTGGCCTCCCACGCCTGACGCGCGGTATCCATGATCGTCGTCTTGCCCGATCCGGCGATGCCTACCACGGCGTCGATTCCGTGGCCTGCGGTCAGCAGACGTTCGAGGACCGCGCGCTGTTCGCCGGAGAACTCGAAGCTGCCACCGTGCTGGGCCTCGACGGCAGACAGGGTCATGGCGACGGTGTCGCTGCTGACGACGGCGGCCTGCTCGTTGAGGCGGTTCGTGGCCTCGAAGACGATGAGCGTCTCGGCGGCGACCACGTCGGCCGTGGTGTAGCGGTCGGCGTGGGTGAAGTGCTGGGCGCCCTTCGGGTTCAGCTTGACCGCGTACCCAGCGTGCCGAAGGACGGAGTTGGTGAGCTGTTCGGCTTCGTCAGCATCCGCGACGCCGTACGGGAGGGCGTCCAGGACGGCGGCGATGGCGGCGGCGTGCGTGAACTCCTTGGAGTGGCTGGTCAAGCCGGTCTTCGGGTCGAAGACCTGGGCGCACAGCTGGTCCAGGTCCGGATTCTGGCCCGTCCGGTCCTGCTCGATGGCGCTGGCCGCGATGGCGTCGGGGTCGTCACCGGCGGCGCGGCCTTCGGCCTGCCAGTAGGCGCGCAGCACGTCGTCCTCGACGCCAGCCGCTTCGCCGTTCTTCGCGGCCTTGGACGCGGTGGAGGCTGCGGTGCGCTCGCGGGTGGAGGCACTGTCGTAGTCGATGCCCAGCTTGGTCAGCAGGTCTCGCACCTGGTTGTCGCGCTTGCTGAACAGACGGATGGTGGCTTCGGGGATCGCGGCGATCTCCCACGCGCCGGTGCGCTCTTCGCGCCGGAAGGTGATGCCGAAGGTGTCGGTCAGCTCCCTGCGAATGCGGGCGTTCATGAGGGACTGGGTGGCGCGGGCGTGCCGGGTGAGGTCACGGCCTCCGGCAGCAACGGTGGACCACTGGCCGTCAACTCCCTTGGCCATGTTGGCGACCGTGAAGTGAAGGTGGAAGTGGGGGTCGCCGTACGGAGCGCCGTCCACGGGCCGGGCCGCGCGGTGCACCATCATCCAGCCGGAGAAGCCGCTGGTCTTCACGGTCTCCGGCTCGGCCCCGTCGCCGTTGCGTCCGCGCATGCCGTAGGCGGTCCACCGTTCCAGGGCGCTGACGGACTCGCGGCCGGCGGACGTGTAGATGGCTTCGACCTGGGCGGCGATCTCGTCGGGCACGTAGGCGAGGAACGTCGACTTGGACTTCGGGAGGTCGAGGGTGATGTCCGCGCCACGGTTGCCGACCTGCACGTGTCCTTCGAGGAGGGCGGCCTTGATCTCCTCGGCGTCCCACACGTTCTCGGGCGCGAGTCCTGCGGCCTTGGCCATGGCGACGGCTTCGCGGACGTCCATGGGCAGGTCTCGGAGGCGGCGTTCGCCCTGGCGCGTGGTCTGGGCGTACCGGCGCTTCATGGACGCTGCGGCGAACAGGTCGGCGGGGTTCTGTCCGGTTTCGGTGGCGCGGGCTTCGACGGCGCGCATGAGTGCGCGGGCGTCGAGGTGGCCGCCCGCCTCGGCGGCGACGGCCGTCTGCAAGGTGGCCTCGCCGTACAGGGCGACGGCGTCGACCCCAACGGCGTCGGCGAGCTTGAGCAGGGTGGAGGCCGGGACGCGGTGCGATTCGCCGAACCGCTGGAGCTGGCTCTCCATCCTGCGGAACGCGTCCTGCTTCCGCTTGGAGTTGAGCAGACTCGCGGGCTTCACGCTGCGCTCGGCGGCGGCGCGGCGGATAGCGCGGACCAGGGGGGCGGCGGGGAGCTTCGCGGCCGGGGCGATGGCGAGCTTGGGTTCCACGAGGGTCTTGCCGGTGCGGGAGTCCTCGCCGTGCATGAGCCGGCGGGCGGCCTGGAACTGGTCGGGGGCGAGGACGCTGCCGGGGGTGATGCCGAACTCGCGGAGGCCGCTGCCGATCCACACGAGGGGGCGTTCGTTGGCGTCGAGGTGGTAGTCCACCTGTCCATCGGTGGCCTGGACGGGGAGGGCCTGTTCTCCGTACAGGTCGCGGGCGTTGAGGCCGGCAGCGGCGGCGACTTCGACGGCGTCGAAGCCGGTGAACCGCACGGTCTTGGCGTTGCGGAGTTGGGTGCGGGCCCGGAAGAACGCCTTCTTGGCCTCGGTGGGGCCGAGGAGCGCGGCGACGGTGGTTCCGGCTTCTTCGGCCTTGGCCTGGATCGCGGCGATGAGGGGTGCGGCGTCGACCAGGACCGACTTCCCGCAGCCGTGGCCGCCGGTGAGGCGGTACTCAACCTGTTCGTCGCTCGGGCCGATCATGGTCACCCACGCCATCGGCCCGATCACCCCCGCTCTCTTCCGGTCAGATCCGGTCGTCTTTGAGGATTGTATCGTCGCGGAGCGACGATACCTTGGTCCTCAAAATTCAAGATCATGATCAGCTTGGGAAGGTCGGGCACTCGTGGGGGCCTGGTCGCTGCTGCGGATCGGGCTCGGTCGAGGCCGGGGTGCTGTCGGACTGTTACCTCGGGACGGTCGGGCATCGAGGTGGGGTTGGCCTGGGCGTCATGGTCGGCGTACGGGCTGGCGGGGAGATGAACGGCGGGGGAAAGTCGGCGTGCAGAGAGGCGGGCCTGGGATCGGCCTCGGGGCTGAAAGGCATCTCCGGCAGGATGCCGGTATGACGAACCGATACGGCCAGCCGATCCGAACTGTGCGCGAGGCGCACTGCACCCGATGCAAGACCGCGCGGGCAGAGATGGTCCACCTGCGCTTCAACGGCGATGCCGACGTGCGCCGCTGCGGCGACTGCGGAGAAGAGACCGAGTTGGAGATCCTGGTATACGCCAAGCCGAGTGAGGTGACACACCCCGGCGCAGGGTGATGTGGCGCGGCACGCCGCACCGAGTTGGGCACTCCTGCTGGGGACAGCCGAGGGCGGTGGCCGCAGATACGGGAAGGTCCCCCGCTCCATGGGCTGGAGCGGGGGACCTTCCGGTGCCACCGGGTGGGCTTTGCCGGCTGAACTAGGCCACGGGCCATTCGCCGGGCGGCACGGGTGCCTGGCGCTGGGCTTGGCGCACGGCTTCGTCAGTGCCGCACATGGTGCAGATCTTGATGTCCCGGTCGATGGTCAGCCGGGAGTGGGCGGGCCGTTCGCCGAGTGGGCCGCCGCAGCGCGGACAGCGGGGGTCGGTCAAAGTCAGCCCTCCTCGGGGTTCTTGCGGGCCGAGTTGAGGATGTTGTTCCAGGTCGGCCGGGAGTAGGGCTTCTCCGTCAGTTCCTGGAGCTGCGGGATCAGCTCGGCGTTCGTGGCCTTGGGGTTGGCGGCGATGGCCTGCCGAGCGAGGGTGAGTCGTTCGTCCCCCTGGTACGGGTAGGCCACGCGGGAGCCGGTGCCGGTGGGGCGTCCGCCGGCGTGGCCGCGGCCCTTGCGGTCGGCGAGGTACTGCCACAGCCGCCAGCGCTTCCACTTCGGGCGGCGGCGGGTGGGCAACTCGTCCCAGCCGTCGGGGTCGGGCCAGCCCTCCGGCGGGGTCTTGACGTAGTGGGAGACGGTGGTGGAGTCGGCGAAGCCACAGATCTTCGCGGCCTCGGCTGGGCCCACCATCTCCTCCGGGTCGCCGTCCAGCTTCGGCGCGTTGGTGGTGTTCGCGGCGGCGCGGCTGCGCTGGAGTTCGTGGTGCCACGTCGCCCAGACATCGCCGTCCCAGTGCATGACGCCGTCGATGATCTCGGCGGGCGGGTGCCCGTTGTTCTCCCGGTCGGTCCAGAGGTTCTGGAGCGTGGATTCGCTGATGCCGTGGACCTTGCGCAGGTCCGCGCGTGAGTAGAGCGTGCGGCCGGTCTTGGCGGGCATGGTCGCCTCCTGTTCGGGGTCGTGGTCGCTCGACGGGGTCACTGGAGTTGGTCCGGGTCGGGGGCAGGCGTCCAGGTGCGGCTGCCGGTGGGTTCAAGCCGGGTGAGGGCGGCTATCTCCTCCAGGGGGACGGCGGCGGCCCAGTCGTCGTGCGCGGGGTGGTTGGTGGGGAGGTTCAGCACGAAATGCCGGCCGGTGCGGGGGAAGTCATCCACGAGGACGTAGGTGTCGGTGGCCTTGGCGCCGATGCTGTTACCGCTCCTGAGCTGGACGGTGTCACCAGGCTGGGGACAGTCATCGTGTTGATCGCATAGCATGGTGGAGTTCTTTCTGGTGAGAGAACACCGGACGGCCAGCGCCATGTTGCCAAACTCGCGCTGGTCGTCCTTTGTTGTCCTGGTGGTGCAGGTGCCGGTTCGGCACCCGCCGGGCGGAGGTTGCCCGCTCCGCCAACAGCGGAGTAATTGAACCATCTTTGGTCTGGGGCGGCGGGGCTCTGGCCGGGTGGGCGGCGTTCATCAGAACAGGGCTTCCTGATTGGCGGGGCTGGTGCGCGGCTTGGCGGGTGGCCGGGCGACGCGGAGTTCGTAGCGGGGGCGCCCGCGGTGCGGGGGTGCGTGTTCTTCGCGGCGGTGGCGGTTCCAGGCCACCAGCGGGGCGCCCCGGTCCAGCCACCCCGGCGGGTAGCGGGAGGTCAGCTGTGCCCAGCGCCCCCGGTCGCGTGGGAGTGCCCACCGGTCCTCGGCGGTGGTGAGGGGCGGCAGCTCGCGCCAGCCGGGGAAAGCGTGGTCATGGGCATCCTCCACGGCCTGGTTGTCGCCGTCGCCGTACCCGGCGCCGTGGTGGACGGGGCCTTCCCAGCCGCAGGCCAGGCACCCGCCCCGGAACTCCTCTTCTTCCCGGCGGCCGGTCCGCCGGCTGCGGGTGAGCAGGGTCGGGGTGTGGTGCTCGGGCGGGTCCAGCTCGTGCCCGAGGTCGCTGTACTCGCCGCCCGGGTGGCCGTGGCGGATGTGCCACATCTGTGGGGCGCTGTCGGTGGGTTCGGGTGTCCGCCCGTTGCGCACCCGCCAGTAGTTCGTCTGCCGGCCCTGGGCACCGGTCGGCCTGGCCGTGGTCGTGGTCACGGTCGCGTACCCGGGACAGCGGAAAGCACTTCGCGCAGGGGGTCGGCGAGCACGGTCTGCTCGGCCGGGGAGTCCTGGAAGCGCAGGCCGTAGGCGCGGCGGATTGCGCGGCGGGCGTCCTGGTGGCGGTCGCGGCCGGGGTCGTACGGCGAACGGTCGAGTACCTCGTATCCGTGCCGGGTGAGCAGGTCGGCGATGAGCGTGCGGACCTGTACGGGGTCGAGGGTCTGGAGGTCGGTCTCCGCTGGTGCCGCGAGGAGTACGCGGATCAGCTCGGCCGCGCTGAGCCGGGGTTGGAGCGGAACGCCGATCCGGTGGATGCCGTCCTTGCTCGGGGTGGCGGCTCCTCGGCGGCTGGGTGCTCTGGTGGTGCTGCGGAGGTTGGTCGTCTGGTCCATCGTGGTGGCTCTCGGAGGTTCTGGGCGCTGGGTAGGTCCTGATCAGAACAGGGCACGGTCGGCGCGGTCGGCGGCGGTTCGGAAGGCACTGGCGGCGACTTCGAGCGCACCGCGGGGCCAGCACGGCAGGAGTGCGGTGCGGCCGGGGCCGGCGAACAGGTACGGGCCCTGGTGGATGCCGACGCGTCCGTTCGGTGGTGACCCGGGGGGCGGCGGCGTGCCGCCCCCCGGGTGGTCGGCCTACTGCTGCTGGTAGGCGGGGATCAGTTCGCGGACGCGGTCCGGGCCGACGCATCCGCCCTCGTGGCGGTGGAGGCTCGGCAGGCCGCCGTTCCTCCCACGCAAGTGCGACCAGAACTTGGGGCCGATCCACCCGCACAGCTCGCAGGCGAGCATCCAGTGGTTGTCAGAGCCGGGAAACCCGGTGAGGATCGCCCGCCACCGCAGCTTCGCGAGTCCGGCGAACGCGGTCTCGGCGCTCTCGGTGTTGCGGTCGTTGACGGGCATCCGCGGGTGCAGCAGCGGCACGGGGCCGGTCAGTGGCTGGAGCACTTCGGCGCGGATCTGGTCCAGCGGGATGGCGGTGATCTCTCCGGCGGCGTACTTCTGGGCGAGGTGGGCGGCGGCCATCTCGACGCCGGGAACGCCCTTGTCCGGGCGGCCGAGGTTGGTCTCCCCCGCGGTGGTCTCGATCCACCAGTCCCGGCTCCACCGGTGGGCGCGGCCGATGACCTGGTCCTGACCGATGATCACGGGGTAGCGGCCCGTGGTGTCCGGGGCTCCGATGCGGTAGGGCATGGCAGTCTGGTGGGCGGCGGGCACGTCCGGCTCGCGGGCGGCCGTGCGGCGGTCGAGCTGTCCGGGATCGGCGGGGTTCTGGTCGTGCGGCTCGGCGCCGGGGGCGATGAGGATGACGGGTCGTTCGAGAAGCTGGGTGGTCATGGTGGTGCCCTGTTCTGGTGAGAGTGGGGCCCGCCCCGGGGCGCTCGGCCGCCGGGGCGGGCGGGGTGTGGTTACGCGGCCTTGGCCGGGGCCTGCGGGGCGGCGGTCCATTCACGGCGCGGGGTGATGCCCAGGTCTTCGAGGACCTGGTCCAAGCTGCCGTTGTCGGGGGTCCATTCCCAGTCGGCGCCTTCGGTGCCGGGCCGCTCGGTCCAGGTGAGCATGTAGGAGCGGCCGGAGGTGCGGGGGTCGCTGCACACCGCCTGTGCCTCGCTGCGGGTCATCGCCCACAGAGCCCGCTTGCGGGAGCGCCGGGTGGCCTTCGAGGTGATCAGCACCAGCACCGTGCTCTCCCGCCGATCCGCCCAGGCGGCGGGGGCCGACGCGGGGGTCGGATTCCCTGCGGGGGCGTGGTGGCAGTGAGCGCAGCGGCGCACGTCCGCGTTCCACTGGCCGGAGTGGCACATGGGGCACGTCTCGGCCGCCGGTACCGGCTCCTCGATCGGCGGGGACTGCTCAGCCTGCTGCTGGTGTTCGGCGGCCTCGGCCTGGGGCGGCTGCTGCATCTCCTCGGCGCTCTTGCGCCCGGAGATGTCGTCGTACGGGGCGGTGGAGGTCCAGCCGTCGTAGCCGTCGTCGGTGGCGCGGACGACCGTCTTGCCGACGCCGTTGAAGATGTGCGGGATGCTGACCGACTTCGGGTTGACGCGCAGGACCTCGTACCAGGTGCCCCGGTAGAGCGCGAAGTCTCCGCGCTGGAAGTCGCCCTTCGACCAGACCTTGAAGCCCTTGGCCTCGGCGTCTCGGATGACCTGCTCCCAGTGCGTGATCTCCTCGGTCAGCTCCTCGTGCCGGATGGTCAGCTCCGGGTCGTCGGGGTTGCGCGAGTAGCCCTTGGCGGACTGGCCGCGCTGCCACTTCTCGACGGCGCGCAGGTCGGCCCGAAGCTTGTCCAGGCGGCGGAGGGTGGTGCCCGGGTCTTTGCGGAACTTCTCGTAGTTGGCGGCGGCCTTCTGTCGGTCGGCCCAGTGCTGGGCGCGGTCGCCCTCGCTGATGCTCTTGCGCATCCCACTGTCCATCCGTTCCCGGTCGCGGCGGGCGCGGGCCTCGGAGTGGTGGCCGACGAGTATGGGCTGGCCGAACTCGAACCGCTCGGATATCGCGTGGCTCGCCTTCCACGCGGCCTGGGAGTTGCGGGCGGCGTTGTCGGCGTACCCGGCGAACCGCTCGGCGCGGGCCTCGGCGCGCTCTTCCCGGTCCTGCTCGGCCTCGTCGAAGGTGCGGCGGTCGGCGTTGTCGACGGTCAGGGTGACGTCGAGGCTGGCGTCCCGCAGTCGCTGGGCGAGGCGTTCGAGGGAGGGGGTGTAGGTGGCGTGGTCGCGGCTGTGCGGGAGGTACCAGCAGTCGAGGTTCCTGCTCCAGCGGAAGGGCTGGCGCTGGGTGCGGCCGTACTCGCGGAGTTTCAGGATCTCGGCCGATCCGTCACCCCGGCTGGTGCCGTCGACCAGGGTTCCTTCCCGGCGGGTGTGGGTGATTTCGATGGTCATGGAACTGGTCTTTTCTGGTGAGAGTCTTTTGGCCGCCCGGAGGGCGGACGGGGTGCTGGAAGCGGTGAGCACCACCGGGGGCGGGCCGTGAGGGACGAGCGGCTCGCCGCCGTCGCGCCCTGCGCGACGGCAGGGGCTGCCGCGCCCCCGCGGGGCGCGTCCTTCGCGGTCCGGTGCCCGCCGTTGGTCGGCGGAGCCGCTAGGCGGAGTCGGCCGGCGGCGGTGAACGCACCGGACCGTGCTGCTGCCGCCCCGAAGGGGTGTCCGCTCGGGTGTGGGCCCGCTGGTCCGGAGGTGTTGCCCTCCTCCGGACCGGCGGGGCCTTCGGTCAGCCGCGACCGGTGGCCGGGGCGGCTTCGATGCGCTCGCGGACGGCGCGGTTCACAGCGGCGACGAGGGCGTTTCCCTGGTTGTAGGGGAACCGGCCCAGCGGCAGGCTGGTGGCGATGTCGCAGAACGCGCCCGTGTCCATGGTGGTCAGCGTTTCCTCACGCGGCGTCAGCTCGTGGGGGAACATCGCCTGCACGCTGTCCCCGGGCAGCGGGGCACCGAGGGTGAAGTACCAGACGACGACCATTTCGGCCGTGTCGGCGAACTCCGGTCCGCCGAACGGGCCGACCACGACGGCCGGGCGCGGGTCGAGCTGGTGGCCCCGGAACCAGGGTCCGGCGGTCACGAGGGTGGCGGCGGGGAAGTCTGCGACGGCGGGGACCTGGGTGGTGTTGAGCATGTCGTGTCCTATCTGGTGAGAGGTTCCGCCGGGGCCGATCGGCCCCGGCGGGGGTTGTCGGTCGGGGTGTTGCCCTCCCCTTCCGACATCATTAATTAAACCATGTTTCTAGACCTGGGTCAACCCGGCGACGGCGAGTTCGCGGCGCCGCTCGGCGGCGGCCGTGACAGCGTGCGCGATGGCGCGGCCGGTCTCGATGACCCGGACGGCGGACTCGTGCACGGGGGGCTTCTTGTCCTGGGTGATGATGCCCGCGAGCGGGGGCATGACGGCCGGTCCGGGGGCGATTCCGAGGATCAGTTCGGCGACGTGGGCGGCCGAGGCGACCTCGGCGAGCTGCTGGCCGGGGAGCGGGGCGGCCGCCTCGGTGATGCGTCGCCACGCGTGCCCGTACGCCAGGATGCGGGCGGCGGCGTCGGGGGCCTCGCGGGTGAAGTCGAACCCTCCGGCCTGCTCGGGGTCCTCGTGGTACCAGTCGCGGTACTGGTCAAGCAGGATGTCCCGGACGGCCTCGGCGGCGAGCGGGGCGGCGGCGGGCTGCTCGCAGGCGTCGCCGTCGCCGTCGGTCTGGCTGATGTCGAACACCGGACCGGCCTTGTAGCCGGAGACCCGGCGGCCCTCCCCCTCGGGGGCGCCCTCGACGGCTTCCCGGGGCCCGGCCTCGGTCGCGGCCTGGGCGTCGTCGGTCCGCCGTCGGATCGGCGTCCAGATACGAATGGAGGTGGACCCCTTGACCGGGAACCGCCCGGCCTTACGCCAGTCACCGGAGCTGAGGACCCGGGTCGCACGGGGGCACTGAGCTGCAATGGCAATGCAGTTGACGGGGCTGCGGTCGCCCAGGGTCGCGGCCGTGCGCATGACGGCGGCCCAGAACCCTTCATCGGCGACCATCGCGCCGTACGCGCGGTCCATCACGGCTTCGAGTTCGCCGCGCATCCGGGCACTGTAGGCACGGCGCTCATCGTCGGTCATCTTCGGCTTGCTGGGCATGTCCTGGTCTCCCCTGGTGAGAAATCGGCTGTCGAGGCGGGCTGTTCGCCGGTGTCGGTCGGGGGTGTTGCCCTCCCCCTTCCGACATCATTAATTAAACCATGTTCTTGGCTATTCGGCAAGTCTTCAGATCCAGTGCAGCCCGTCCGCGTGGCATGCGTCCCGGTATGCCGCTATGACCTCGTCCTCTATTTCTGTCCAGTGTGCAAGGATATCCGGGGCGGTTTCCCGGGGGTGAGCCTCGCGCTTGGCCCTGCGCCATTCGATGGCGATTTTGAGCGTGCGGAGCTGGGAGCGGTCGAGGTGCCACGGGCCGGAATCGGGGAGTTCTCCGCCGTAGGCCATTGATCCGGCATTGTTGATGTGCTCGGTGCCGGACCACACTCTTTGTTCGGGCTGGACGGCGAGGGCCCTTTTCAGGGTGCACCGGAGGTGCGGGGCCTGCGCGGCCCACTTCGGATTGATAACGAACAGGTCGGCGCTCATTATGGCCTTTCGCTGGGTGCGGGCGGCGCGCCCCCCGGAGCGCGCCGCCGGAATTATCGGGGGATCAGAGGTCGAATTCTTCGTCAAGGTGGCCGAACTCTTCCTCCGGCGTCTCGATGTGGGGAAGGAATCGACTCACCGCGTACACAACGGCGTCGGCGATGATCGGGGGCGCGTCGCTGAGGACGATATTGACGGTGTCGCTGTCGATGCCGATCCGGACCGATCCGGGGTCAAGATCGATGTGCAGGTAGGCGGTGGTCCCCTCGATTCGGGTCCGGGCCCCGGGCAGAAGGGCGGCGACGGTGCGGGCGTGCCCCTCGACTGCCTGCCGCGCCTTGGCCTGCTGGCCGTTGTGCTCCTGCACCCGCTGGTGCACCTCTTGCTGCCTGGCGATGAAGTCGCCGGAGATCAGGGCGGCGATGGAGTCGGCGGCCTCGTCCGTGGCGACGCGGATGCTGTCGGTCTCACCCCGACGGAAGGCGTAGTCGGTGGCGGGGAACAGGCCCCGGATGTGGAGGTGGTCGGGGTCGTCGAAGCGCTCGGAGAGGTGGAGTTGCCGCCCGTCGAGGTGGGTGAGGGTGGCGGCGTGGGTCAGTTCCCGGGCGCCGTGGAGCACCGGCCCCGGTCGCCAGTTCCCGCCGAGTGCAAGGGCGATCGGGTGGGCGAGTTCGGCGGCGGTGGGTCGCTGGTCCATCGTGGTCTCCTGGTGAGAGTGGGTGTCGGGGGCCGATCGGTCCCCGGTGGCCGGCTGGGG
>NZ_BAAALF010000212.1:0-13128 GCF_039528135.1 Kitasatospora nipponensis
GCGGGGGCCCCCCCCCCCCCCCCCGCCCCCCCCGAACGCCGCCACCCGGGCGCTGGCCGCCGACTGGCAGCGCCGGCGCGGCTGGGGTGCCGTCGAGGTCGCCTACGCCTCGGCCGGCGGCCCCCGGGTGCCCGACGCCGCGGCCGCGCTGCGCGCCCGCGGCCTGCGCCGCACCGAGGTGGCCCCCTACCTGCTCGCCCCCGGCCTGCTGCCCGACCCGATCGCGGCGGCCGCCGTGGGGGCCGGCGCCGACCTGCTGGCCCCGGTCCTGGGCGCCGCCCCCGAGATCGCCGAGCTGGTGCTGACCCGCTTCGAGGCGGCGGCCGCCGGCGGGAACGGCCTGCGCGGCGGCCCGCTCAGCAGCCCGGGGACCGCGGCCCGGTCGCCCGGTCCGCGCCGAGCGGCCCGCGCCGCCTGAGCCCGTCGGCGAGCGAATTCGGGGTTCCGGTCCACCTTTTCGACACGCCGCGTTCGGACGCTCCCCGACCTCCCGTCACCAGGGCTCTGACCTCGCGTCACATGACGTTGACGTACACGGACGAAATCCCATATCGTCCGCGAGGTTTCATTTCTCTGCTGCCCGGGGGGGCTCTGCCGTCTCCTCGGCGCGCCCTGACCCAGGAGACACCCGTGCACGTTCCCCGCAGATTGGCCTGGCCGCTGGTAGCGGCCCTGGCGATCCCGGTGGTGGCCAGTTGGTCGACGCCCGCGACGGCGACTGCCGCCGAGGCGGCGCAGCCGACCGTCGTGGAGGACTTCAGCTACCCGGGAGCGGCACAGGTCCTCGCCGACCGCGGCATCACCCTGAAGTCGGGGGACGGACACATCGTGCTCGCCGACTGCGCGTCAGGGGGCAACCTGCTGCAGCTGTTCAGCCGGTCCGCGACGCCCAGCGAGGTCTGCTTCCAGATCACCGGCCAGACCGGGTACCTGTCGCTGGAGATCCCGCAGATCTACAACATCAAGGGCGACGACCACACGGTCAAGGCCACCCTGAACACCGAGGGCACGGTCACCAGCCTCGACGTCGCCAAGAACGCCTGGAACCCGGTCGGCGAAGGCAGTTCCACCGGCGCCACCACGCTGCTGGAGCTCACCGCCACCGACGGCCCGGCCGTCACGCCCCCGGCCCCCGCCTACCCGGCCGTCGGCACCGTCACGATCGGCCAGCCCGGTCACCCCGGCTCCCGGTCCTGCACCGGCACCCTCGTCGACACCCAGTGGGTGCTCTCGGCGGCCAGCTGCTTCGCCGACAACCCGGCCGACCTCTCCACCGTGCCCACGGGCGCGCCGCGGACCAAGTCCACCGTCACCCTGGGCGGCCAGACGGTGAGCCTGGTCGGCCTCACGCCCCGCAGCGACCGCGACCTGGTCCTCGCCCGCCTGGGCTCGCCCGTCTTCGACGTCACGCCGGTGCCGGTGGCCAGCACGGCCCCGACCCAGGGCGAGACCCTGAAGGTCGCCGGGTTCGGCCGCACCAGGACCGAGTGGATCCCGAGCGCCCAGCACGCGGGCACCTTCGGCGTCGACACCGTCAACGCCACCACCCTCGCCGTCAGCGGCCAGAGCCCGGCGGGGATCGCGGTCTGCGCCGGCGACGCCGGTGCCCCGGCCCTGCGCGAGAGCGCCGGCCGCACGGAGCTGGCCGCCGTCAGCAGCACCTCCTGGCAGAACGGCTGCCTCGCCAGCGCCGAGACCCGCACCGGCGCCACCGAGGCCCGCATCGACGACCTGGGCCAGTGGGTCAAGAACACGGTGTCGGTCGACAGCGCGATGCTGGCTCCCGGCGCCCGGCTCAACGCCGGCCAGTCCCTGGCCGGGCGTGACCTGGTGCTGACCATGCAGCCGAACGGCAACCTCACCGTCACCCACCGCACCGCCCCCAACGGCGTCATCTGGTCCAGCGGGACGGCGGGCAACAACGGCGCGTACGCCATCATGCAGACCGACGGCAACCTCGTCGTCTACAAGGCCGGCGGCGGCTCGTCCAGTGGCGGCGCGCTCTGGGCCAGCAGCACCTACTTCAACAACGGCGCCTACCTGAGGGTGCAGGACGACGGCAACATCGTCGTCTACAAGAAGAACGGCGGCCCGGCCGTCGGGAACGCGCTCTGGTCGACCGGCACCGTGCGCGTCAACCCGACCATCGCGTCGGGCCAGCCGGTCTGGACCGGGCAGTGGACCGACGAGAAGTCGACCGTCCTGATCATGCAGCAGGACGGCAACCTCGTCCTCTACCGCAAGAGCGACGGCGCCGCCCTGTGGAACTCCAGGACCGCCGGTAACAACGGTGCCTGGCTGGCGATGCAGGGCGACGGCAACGCGGTCGTCTACAAGGCCGGTGGCAGCTCCACGAACGGCGGCGCGGTCTGGGCCAGCGGCACCTTCGGCAACGCCGGCGCCTACCTGAAGCTGCAGGACGACGGCAACCTCGTCGTCTACAAGGCCAACGGCGGCCAGGGGATCGGCAACGCGATCTGGAGCACCAGCACCTTCGCCTGACGTCCTGAGCCCGCACCGCTCCGCCCCGGCCGCCGTCCTGGCGACCGGGGCGGAGCACGTCCGGGGCGGGCGCGCTCAGAGGCCCGGGGCCGCTCCCCTCCTGATCACCTCCGCGAGCCGCTCGGCGTCCTCGGCACGCAGCCGGCCGAGCGAGACCAGCGGGGCGCCGGAGGCGAACGAGGCCACGTCGACGCCCAGGCTGGGGAAGGTGATGCCCGCCGTGGCCAGGGCGGCGCGCAGGGCCTGCTCGGCGCGGACCGCCGGGAGGTCGTCGGGGTTCCAGGTCATGACGCGCACTCGCTCTCGCCGGCAGGGGTGTCGTTCAGCAGGTCACTCGAAGGGCCGATGTGGCAGCGACGGCAGCCGCAGGCGGGCCAGTTGGTGGTCAACGGCAGGGCCGCGCCGGGCTCGTTGGGGAAGTACGCGGGATGCCTGAGGTCGATCCGCTCACCGCGGGCGGTGATCCGGTACGTCCGCAGGGTCATCCCGTGGATGCCGTGGATGCCGTCGATGCCGTCGATGCCTTGGGTGTCACCGCTGTCACAGCTGCCGCTGGGGTCGCTCATGCGGCGTGCTCCGTTCTGGTCGTGCGTCCGGGAGTGGGTCGGGTCGGCCCGCCGCGACGGCCGAGTACCAGCAGGGCCCGGCCGCCGACGAACCCGTGCGCGTGCTCGGCCGGCACCAGCAGCCCGTACCGCCCGCAGGCCGGGCACGCCCAGCCGTTGATCTCGGCGGGCCGGGCCGGCTCGTCCAGCCAGCCGGTGACGGCGGCGCAGTCGGCGCCCGGGCAGCGCGGAGGCACGAGTGGATCTTGACGGTCAGTCATGAAGCTTTCCCTGTTTGATACTTGGTCCAGTCCAAAGCGGAGCGTAACTCCTTGACGCCTTTCTGTAGCGTTCCGCCTCCAAGCATCGTCTTCCGCTCCTACGATCTGAAGTACCTGGATCTCGCAGGTATCAAAGGCTCAAGTTGGGGAGCGCCCGTGAACGAATCCGAGCTGGACCCGTCCGCCTCTCCGTTGGCCGCCTTCGGCACCCAACTGCGCAGGTCCCGCAAGGCGCAGGGGCTGTCGCAGGTGGGGCTGGGCGCGCTGCTCTTCTGCACCGGGTCGTACGTCTCGTACCTCGAAAGAGCGAAGGAAGTCCCGAGCATCAAGTTCGTCCGGCGCCTTGATGAGGTACTGGAGACCGGCGGCACCCTTGAGCTGATGTGGTGGCAACTGCGGCACACCGCCTTGCTGGAGGGATTCCCGGAGTACGCGGCCCAGGAGGCGCGGGCGGCGGAGATCCGGTTGTTCGAGGTGGGCATCATCCCGGGCCTGCTCCAGACCTCGGCCTACGCAGCGGCCCTTGCCTCAGCAGCCGTGCGGCGTGGCAGCATCACCCAGGATCAGGCGGACGAGCGACTGAAGTTCCTCGCCGCCCGGCAGCGCCTCCTGGACCAGGATCCCCCGCCGCTCATCCACGCGGTGCTCGACGAGAGTTGCATCCGTCGCCCGGTGGGCGGCAGGTCGGTGATGAGCAGTCAGTTCAAGTATCTGGAAGAGCTGGCGGAGCGGCCGAACGTGATCCTCCAGGTGGCGCCCTACAGCCTGGGCGAACAGGCACCGTTCACAATGCCCGTGACCTTGGCGACACTGCCGGACCGGTCGGTCCTCGCCTACTCGGAGTCCCAGCAACGAGGTCTCCTGGAGCGCGGATTCGAGACGGTCCGAGCCTGGGAGAAGGACTACCATCGGCTGCAGGTTGAAGCGCTGCCCAAGGCTGCATCCCTGGCAATGATCCGCAAGGCACGAGAGGAACTACACCGATGACCAACCGCGTGGACCTGTCCGGCGCTTCCTGGTTCAAGTCCTCCCACAGCAACAACGGCGGCCAGTGCGTCGAGGTCTCCCCCGACTTCGCGGCCATGGTCCCGGTTCGCGACTCCAAGGACCCCCACGGCCCCGCCCTGGTCTTCCCCGCCACCGCCTTCGCCGCCTTCGTCAGTGGCGTCAAGTCCGGTGCGTTCGGCACGGTCTGACACCACGCCACACTCGGCAGCCCCGCCCGCCCCCGCCCGGGGATCGGCGGGGCTTTCGCGTCACCGGGCCCCCTCCCGGGCAGGCACCCAGCGGGCTACGCTCGACGGGACCGAACCCGAGCCCCGCACGGAAGGGATCCCCATGGACAACCACTTAGACCTGTCCGGTGCCTCCTGGTTCAAGTCCTCCCACAGCGACAACGGGGGCCAGTGCGTCGAGGTCTCCCCCGACTTCGCCACCGTGGTCCCCGTCCGCGACTCCAAGGACCCCCACGGCCCCGCCCTCGTCTTCCCCTCCACCGCCTTCACCGCCTTCGTCACCGCCGTCAAGGCCGGTGCTTTCGTCACGGCCTGACACCACACCACACTCGACAGTCCCGCCCGCCCCCGCCCGGGGCCAGCGGCGGGGCCGGCCCCGCAGACCGCGGATCGGTGGGACCGCTTCCAGGAGCGGTATGAGCTGGGTGACGTCATGGCGGTTCCCCTTGGAAGGCCCGGATGTGCGAGCCGTCCACGGCGCAGTCGTCCAGCTCCAGCAGGTCCGCGCGTCGCAGTGCGGTCAGTAGGGGCGCAGTCCACCCCATCCCGAAGTGATCATCAGTTGACCGCTGTCCTGTCGTTCCGGGCGTCGCCTTTGCCGGCGGGCAGGTCGAGGGTGTCACCGGGGTCGAGCACCCGACTGACCACGCCGAGTCTGTCGCACGCGGCGGTGAACGCCCCTGACGGGTCGTCGACCTGCTCGTACACGCCGGGGGCGTGCAGGGTGTCGTAGTGGATCGGCACCGCGATCCGGGCGCCCAGCAGGTGGGCTGCCGCAGCCGCCTGTGCGGGGTCGAGGTCCACGGGGAAGGGGCTCGCGGGGTGCAGGTGCGGGAAGGTGCACATGGCTCCGTTGACCGGCAGGAAGGCCGCGTCGAAGGGGCCCGAACGCTGGGCTATCTGCCACCAGTGCCCATGGAAGAGAGTGTCGCCGCAGTGGAGGATCCGACGATCGTCCGCCTCCACGACCCAGGACACCTGCGGTGCGCCGAGCCCGTCGACCGCGGGAACGGCGGTCGCGGTGAACGGCCCCGCACTGACGCTCTGCCAGGGCTCCACGATCATCGCCGGGAGCCTGTGCTCGGCCAGGCCGGCCTCGGCGACTGCGGTGTCCAGGGTCTCACGCGCCGTGCCCTCCGCGGGTGCCGGGCGCAACAGGATCCCGTCCGGGGTGAGCGCCGCGGCGAGAGCGACCGCGTCCGTGTGATCTTCATGCAGGTGGGTCACCAGGGCCAGGTCGACCGGTCCTGTCGGCGGCAGGAGTTCGGTGCGGGGTGGCCCGATGAGCCGGGCCAGTTCGGGCATCGCGGCGACCGCGTCGATGACGGCGCGTGCTCCGGCCGCCTCGATCTCGATTCCCGCCCAACCCAGTCGCCGTATCCGCATCCTGTCGCCTCCTGCTCGTGCCGGTGGTCGGCGTGCGCCGCGGGCGGCAGTTGCCGGCGGCGTCCGATTCGGCGCCGAATTTAGCAAACGATCGTTCGTATGTCATTAGCGCACGAGCGTTTGTTAAAGTTCGGGCATGCCTCGACGCTCAGCCGCAGAAGCCCGCGACACCCGGGCGAGGATCCTCGATCGCGCCGTGGCGATCGCCGCCCGCGACGGCCTGGAGGGGGTCACCATCGGGCGCCTCGCCGACGACCTGGAGATGAGCAAGGCCGGCGTGTACGGGCACTTCGGCTCCAAGGAGGCACTGCAACTGGCCACCTTCGACGCCGCCGTCGAACAGTTCCGGCAGCTGGTTCCCGCCAGGGTGCCCCGAACCGCGACGGGCCTCGAACGGCTGCGGCACCTGTGCGGCGCCTGGATCGACTACCTCGAGCACGGCGGAATCGCCGAGGGCGGCTGCTTTCTCACCGCAGCGGCCACGGAGTTCGACGGCCGCCCCGGCCCGGTCCACGATGCCGTCGCACAGGCCGCCGGCCGCTGGCTGGCCTACCTCGAGCACCTCGCCGCGGCGGCGGTCGAGACGGGGGACCTGCCGCCCGACACCGACCCGGCCCAGATCGCCTTCGAGCTCAACGGCATCGCCATGTCCGCCAACCAGGCCATCCAGCTCCAACGCGACGATGCCGCACCCCAACGCGCTCGCCGCGCCATGCACCGCGCCACTGGCGGGCGTTGAGGCCTTTCCAGCCTGGCTCGATACACCGCCGCCGCCAACCGCCCCGCGGGCTCCGAGGCAGGATCCAGGAGCCTCAGGATCTCCTCCGGGGCGGCATGCACCAAGAACTCGGGATCCGCCAACCGCCCGCCTCCTGCGGCGGACACCGACGGGACACCGGCAGCGTAGAGATCACCGGACATGCCCCGCACCCACCACATCCCACCCACACGCCACCCCCAACCGCCGCTCCCCACGACGCGATCGAGGCGCCCGATCGCGCGACGTCACGTACGACACCACCCGCGAGCAAGGGACTCGGGCGGCCGGTCACGCACCTCCGTTCAGCATGACCTCCGCGATCGCGCGAGCCTCCTGGGCCGGGGCCGTGGCGCGTTCCCGTAGCGCCGTGACGATCGCCCCGTCCATCAGCAGAACGAACCGGCGCGCGAGAGACACGGCATCGTCGTGACCGCTCCTGTCGAGCAGACCCGCGACGTATGCCGTGACACGTTCCTTGTGCTCGGCGGCGACTCGGTAGGTGGCACTGCCCAGGTCGGCAGTCTCGGCCATCGTGTTGATGAAGGCACAGCCACGGAAGTCCGCACGAGCGAAACGCTCGCCCAGTGCGTCGAAGACGTTCAGGGGCCCGCCGCCGAGAGCGTCCACCCGCTCGGCCAGCCAGGCGCGCCAGGCCTGGTCGCGCCGCTGCAGCACGGCCACAGCAAGGTCCTCCTTGCCGGCGAAGTGCCGATAGAAGGAGGCCCGGCCGACTCCGGACTCGACCAGGATGCGCTCGACTCCGACGGCGCGGATGCCCTCGGCATAGAAGAGTTCCTCAGCGGCATCGAGAAGGCGATCGCGTGCGTGGGTGGCCATGAGCCCCAGGATAGCCCGCTATTGACGAAATACGGAACCGATCAGTACCGTCTCGACCCAGAAGACGGAACCGATCGGTACCATCTGGAGGACCCGTGCCACGCCTACCCCAGCTCGCCCAAGAGCCCTCGGGACTGCTCGACCAGACCCGCCGCCAACTCGGCCGGCTGCCCAACCTGTATGCGGCGCTCGCCAACAGCCCCGCCGCCCTCGCCGGATACCTGGCCCTGCACGATCACCTCAGTCGCGGCGCACTGCCCGGTCGGGTCCGCGAGCAGCTCGCGCTGCTGGTTGCGCAGGAGAACCACTGCACCTACTGCGTCAGCGCCCACACACTGCGAGGCCGGAAGCTGGGCCTGACGGACGAGGAGCTGAGCCGGACACGCGCGGCCGCCGACGACACCGACCCGCACGCCCACGCGGTGCTCGCGCTCGCCCGCGACATCATGCACACCCGAGGCCGGATCGAGGACACGGCACTGGCCGACGCCCGCCAGGCCGGGGTGAACGACGCCGAACTGGCCGAGATCGTTGCCCACATCGCTCTCAACACACTGTCCAACTACTTCAACCACCTTGCCCAGCCCGACCTGGACTTCCCGGAGGTGTCCGCGTGAACCACCAATGGCGCAAAGGCTCGATAGAGCTCGTGCCCGGCTACTTCCTCATCGACGCCGAGAACCGTCCCACCGACCGCGCCGAGGACATCGACTTCACGGTCGAGGGCGGCTTCGTCCACGTCCGACTCCATGGCGTACCGCACGACCAGTTGGTCTCGGCGCCGGCCGTGCGCCTGATCACCTGCAAGTCCTGACCTCTGAGCACCCAACAGATGGCGCCGCCTCGGAAACGGGCATCTTCCAAGGCGGCGCCGTGTTCGCGTCGATGAGGGCGGTCGCACTCGGAAAGGCCAGGTGGCGGATGGCTGAGGCCCGGCCGCGCTGAGCCGGAACGCCGACGGCGAGGAGCGTGGCGACTCCTCGGACCCGACCACCCCGGCACCCTCGGCACCCGGAGCCACCTCGCCCGGTGGCTTCAGAAGGCCGGGGACGTGGACCCGGCGGCGCCGAGCCTCTGACCCTGCGTCACCTCCCCTCCTGCGACGACACACCCGCACCCGCCACGCCAAATCGACGTGAGCGGTGTCGGTTCCGCGGCATACGATCGCCGGGACCGCATCCGCACGTGCTCGGAGGCCTGATGACCACGCTCGCCAACCGCCCCAACAGCGCCCTGCTCGTCATCGACGTCCAGGTCAAGGTCGTGGCCGACGCCCACGACCGGGACGCCGTCGTCGCCCACATCGCCGCCGCGGTGGAGAAGGCGCGCGCGGCCGGTGTCCCGGTCGTCTGGATCCAGCACAACGACGACAACATGCCCAAGGAGAGCGAGGGCTGGGAGTACGTCCCCGAGCTGGTCCGGGCCGAGTCCGAGAGCCTGGTGCACAAGTCCTACGGCGACTCCTTCGAGGCGACCGAGCTGGAGTCGGTGCTCGCCGCCGGCGGCGTCGGCCGGCTCGTCGTCGCGGGGGCGGCGACCGACCAGTGCATCCGCTCGACCCTGCACGGAGCGCTCACCCGCGGCTATGACGTGACGCTGGTCGGCGACGCGCACACCACCTCGGACCTCTCCAAGTACGGGGCGCCGCCGCCCGACCAGGTGATCGCCCACACCAACCTCTACTGGCAGTACCAGACCGCGCCCGGCCGCACCGGAGGCACCGTCAGCACCGCCGACCTCGACTTCACCGCGCCCGAACCCGCCTGACGCCCCACCAGTCCCACCAGTCTCACCAGCCCCACCAGCACCAGCCGGCCCCGGCTCGTCCCCCGCCCCCGGGTCGGGGGACGGGCCGGGCCGCACGCCGTCCCCCCCGGACCGAGAGCGAACGCACCGTCACTACGGAGGCACCGGTTCCGGGCCCGTGCCCCAGGCCGACGACCCGTCGGAACCCCGTCGCCACCAGGGGCCGAACCCCATTTGACGCGCACCAGCGGCGACCGTTACGGTCCGTGAGGTTTCAAGCCAGCTGACTCGGGGGACGTTGGCGTCTCCCCGGGCGTGCCTTTTTACGGGGAGTCGTTCGTGCAGGTAAGCAGAAAGCTCGCGTGGCCGATGGCCGCGGCCCTGTCAGCCACCGTGATAGCCGGCTGGTCGGCGACCGTGCCGGCCACCGCCGCCGAGACCGCCGGCGTCTCCGCCGTGGAGAACTTCAGCTACCCGGGGGCGGCGAAGATCCTCGCCGACCGCGGCATCACGCTGAAGGCGGGCGACGGGCACATCGTGCTCGCCGACTGCGCCTCGGGCACCGGCCTGGTGCAGCTGTTCAGCCGGTCCGCGACGCCCAGCGAGGTCTGTTTCCAGATCACCGGTCCGACGGGGTACCTGTCGCTGGAGATCCCGCAGATCTACAACATCAAGGGTGACGACCACGCGATCAAGGCCACGCTGAACACCGCGGGCACGGTCACCAGCATCGACCTCCCGAAGAACACCTGGACCCCGGTCGGCGAGGGCAACGCCAACGACGCGACCACCCTGGTGGAGCTCAACGCCACCGGCGGACCGGCCGCGTCGGCCGGGAGCAACCCCACCCCCGCGGTCGGCACGATCACCGTCGGCCAGGCCGGTCACCCAGGTGCCCGGGGCTGCACCGCCACCTTGGTCGCCCCGCAGTGGGTGCTCTCGTCGGCGACCTGCTTCGCCGACAACCCGGCCGACCTCACCGGCTTCTACCCGCTCACCCACGGCGCGCCGAAGGTCGCGACCACGGCCACCATCGGCAGCCACACCGTCGCCGTCGCCGAGCTCGTCGCCCGCGGCGACCGTGACCTCGCGCTGGCCCGGCTGGCCCAGCCCATCACCGACGTGACCCCGCTCGCGGTGTCCACCACCGCGCCCACCGCCGGTGAGAGCCTGCAGCTCACCGGCTTCGGCCGGACCCGGACCGACTGGGTGCCGAGCAGCCCGCACAGCGCCACCTTCACCACCGGCACGGTCAGCCCCACCAGCGTCACCCTCGCCCCGAGCGCCCCCGCCGACGCCACCGTCTGCCAGGGCGACGCGGGCGCACCCGCGCTGCGTGCCAAGAACGGCGGCTTCGAGCTCGCCGCCGTCACCAGCCAGGCGGGCGAGGCCGGTTGCCTCGACGCGACCGACACCGCCACCGGCGCCACCGAGACCCGCGCCGACGACCTCGCCTCCTGGATCCAGTACGAGCGCACCACGGAGCCCGGCTGGAAGACGGCCGTCCTGGTCAACGGCGACAACAGCCTCTACCGTTCGGTGGGCCTCGGCGACGGCACCGTGACGGCCTTCGGCAACGTGGAGACCTCCGCGGGCAGCATCGGCGGGGTCAGCTCCTTCGCCGCGGCCGGCATCAACGGTGACACCCACATCGTCGCGATCGGCGGCGACGGCCACCTGCACCACACCATCGTTCACCAGCCGACCAACGGTGCGGGCATGATGTCCGGATTCGGCGACGTCAACGCCGCGGCCGGCGCGCTCAGCAACATCACCCAGGTGGCCGCCGTCTCGATCGGCACCGACCTGCACGTGGTGGCCGTCGCCGGCGGGCGGATCTACCACACCATCCGGCACGACGACGGGACCTGGACCAAGTTCGGCGACGTGGAGAGCGGCGGCGGTACGGGCAACCTGCCCACCATCACCTCGGTCGCGCTCGCGAGCACCAGCGGGGGCCAGCTCCAGATCGCCGTCGTGGCGAGCGGCAAGGTCTACCACACCATCCGTCAGGCCAGCGGGGTCTGGGGCACCTGGGGCGACGTGGCCCAGGCCGCCGGCGCCACCGGCCCGGTCACCTCGGTCGCCCTGGCCGGCTCGGGCGGCGACGCCCAGATGGTGGTCATCACCGACAACGGCGCCCACCAGTACCACACCATCCGCTACGCCAACGGGACTTGGGCGGGCTTCGGCGACCTGGCCGGCGTCTGGGGCCACCTCACCGCCACCTCGGTCAGCGGCACCGTCATCGGCGGCGAGCTGCAGCTCTCCGTCGCCACCGGCGACAACCGCGTGCTGAACGTCGTGCGCCACACCGACAGGACCTGGTCGGCCGGCACGCCCACCGACCTCTCGGCCGTCAGCGGCACCCACAACAAGCTCGCCGTCACGGCCACCTACAACGGCTGACCGCCTGACACCGTCTGACAGCGCTCGACCGCACACCGCCGGGCCCCTCCCCCACCGGGAGGGGCCCGGCCGCGTTCGGCGCCGTCCACGGGACCGGCCGCCGCGCCCGGAGTCCGCGCCCGCTGGATCCACCCGGAAAAATCCGCATTCGCCAGCACCCGTACCGCCAGGCCCCGTTGCCCGCCGCTCCGGAACATGACCGCAGGTCAGGGCCCCTCCCGGCGTTCGGGTACCTCCTTTGACGACAAAGGACCCCGCCCGGTACCTTCACATGGAATTTTCTTTACCGGCTCGGGGGGGCGCTGGTATCTCCCGGGCTCCGCTCCCTTTTCCTTCGCTGCCGGAGTCCCTGTACGTACGGTTCGTTGGCCATCCTGGTCGTTCAGTGCCGCGTCGACACCACCCTTGACGGCTGGTTCGACTCCGCACGAGGTGACGGCTCCGAGGTCAGCGCGGCCGACGCCGTGACGGACTCCTCCAGGCAGCGGACTCGGTGGTGCGGCACGTCGTGCCGCACCACGTTCTTGTGAGCGATTTCCAGGCCGTCGGCAACGGGGTTAGGCGGCTGGAGGCGGCACTTCGGTGCCCGAATTCACGATGGGATTGCACGTTTCGATGAGGATGTCCTCGACATCACGAACCCGGTCGCGCTTCGCGGTCGGGCTCGTGGCAAGCGGCCTGCTGGCCGGGCTGTTGGCGATACCGGCGGCGGCGGACGACGCCACGCCGGCGACCGGGCCGAACGCGGACCGGGTGAAGGTGGTGGCCGCCTGGCAGGCCGGTGGTCCGGCCGTGCGCCAGGCCGCGGAGAGCGCGCTGACCGGCTCCCCCGCCGACCTGACCGCGTTCCTCACCAGCGGCCAGGTCACCGCCGCCGACCAGGACCTGCGGGGGCAGATCGAGCAGCTGATCGCCTCCTCGGGTCCCGGGGTGCGCGCGGCCGGCACCGCCGCCCTCGCCGGCTCCGCCGCCGACCTGCAGAAGTTCCTCACCACGGACGGCAAGAAGGCCTACGAGGACGACCAGCGCGTCAAGCTCTCGCAGATCATGTGGGCCGGTGGGCCCGGGGTGAAGGCCGCCGCCGCCAAGGCGATGGACGGCACCCTCGACGACGTCAACCAGTTCCTGACCGCAGGTCAGTTCAAGGCCCGCGACGACGACGACCGCGTCCACCTCTCCCAGCTGATGGCCACCGGCGGCCCGGAGGTGAAGGCGGCCGCCAACACCGCGCTGAGCGGCTCGATGGACGACGTCCAGCAGTTCCTGCAGTACGGCTACCAGACCGCCGCGGCCCACGACCAGGAGACCCTGACCGTCTCGCAGCTGGCCGACCTCACCAAGACCGCCTCCGCCCAGGCCGGGCAGCAGGCCCAGACCGCCAAGGACGCGGCCGGCAAGGCCGTCGACGCCACCCTGCTGGCCAAGCA
>NZ_BAAALF010000213.1:0-12947 GCF_039528135.1 Kitasatospora nipponensis
GGGATCCCGGCCGCTGTGCGCCGGCCGCTGCCGTCGGTCCGGCGCGCGGGCCGGGGGTGACGATGCCAGCATCGAGGCAGGGTCGGTCGGGGAGAAGGCGAGGCGTCATGGGTGGCTGGTACGCGCGGGTGATCCTGGATCCGGGCAAGCAGCCGCTGCTGGTGATGCTGGTGGGGTTCATCGTGGCGTTCCTGTTCATCCGGCTGAGCGTGCGGATGATCCGGGCCGAGGTCTCCTGGTGGCCCAAGAACGTCGAGTCCGGCGGCCTGCACCTGCACCACGAGATCTTCGGCACCGTGTTCATGATCATCGCGGGCATCGGCCTGGCCTCGCCGCCGGGCGCGCACCGCCCGTGGACCGAGATCTTCGCCGGCCTGTTCGGAGTGGGGGCGGCCCTGGTGCTGGACGAGTTCGCGCTGATCCTGCACCTGGAGGACGTCTACTGGTCGGACGCCGGGCGGCTGTCGGTGGACGCGGTGGTCGTGGGCGCCGCCGTGCTGGGCCTGCTGGTGCTCGGGGCCGCCCCCTTCGGGGTGAACGACGCGGCCACGAACGGCTCCCCGGTGTCGAACTGGGACTACGCGGTGACGGTGGTGGTCAACGGCGGCTTCGCCCTGGTGGCCCTGACGAAGGGCAAGGCGTTCACCGGACTGCTGGGCATGCTGGTCCCGCTGCTGGCGGTGGTCGGGGCGATCCGGCTGGCCCGCCCGGGCTCCCCGTGGGCGCGGTCCCGCTACCCGGAGGGCAGCGCGAAGGCCGCGCGGGCACTGCGGCGCGAGGAGCGCGACGGCTGGATGCGCCGGCTGCGGATCCGGGTCTACGACGCGATCGCGGGCCGGCCCTCGCAGGAGCGGTGAGCGCCCCGGTCGAGCCGAGGGCGGGTCGGCTCCGGGGCCGGGCGGGGAATGTTCGGCGTTTTTGTTCAATGACCGAGCGCCGGACCCGAACAATCCCGGTGCGCTACATCTGGAGCGCATGCCCGCAGTTCTGACCGCGGAGTCCTGACCCCGCAGTCCTCACCGCGCCGTTCTGCCCGCGCGGGTTCACCGAGCCACGGGAGAGATCGCCAGATGACGACGCTGTGCATCGGAAACAACCGCACCGAGGAGATGGTCGGCGACCTCGGGGGGATGACGCCGCTGGAGCGGCTGTTCGCCGGCTGCGGGGCCCAGCGGATGCTCTGGTTCGCCCGGGAGGGTGACGTCCTGGTGCTGCCGTGGGAACCCGACCCGGTGTACCTCGGGTACGTCACGGCGCTGACCGGGGTGCGGGCCGAGAGCCTGACGGTGGTGGTCCCCAAGCCGGGGGCGCAGGGCGCGGAGATCCTCACCCCGGACCGGCTGGCCGACCCGGGCTTCCGCGACGAGCTGCGCCGGGTGCTGGCCGGCCGGCCGGTGGAGGCGGTGCTGGCGATCTCGCCCAACGCGGCGGTGGTCGAGCTGGCGCAGGCGCTGGGCGCCGCCTCGGCCGTGCCGGGCCACGCCTTCGCCGCGCAGGGCGGCAACGCGCTGGTCAACAGCAAGGCGGTGTTCCGGGCGCTGGCGGCCGGGGCCGGGGTGCCGATCGCGCCGGGGACGGTGGCCGGATCCCCGCAGCAGGTGGAGGCGGCCGTCGACGACCTGCTGGAGCAGGGGCACAGCGTCATGGTGAAGGTCGAGTACCAGGCCGGCGGATTCGGCAACGAGATCCTGGTCCGCGACGAGCGGGTCAGCGCGGCCGGTGCGCAGCGGGTGGTCCCGCTGGCGGACCGCGCGGCGGTGGCCGGGTACGTCGCCGAGCGGTGGCAGTGGCTGACCGGGGGGCGCGGGCAACGGGTGGTGGTGGAGCGGTACTTCACCGGATCGGTGGCGCTCTACGCGGAGTTCGCGATCACCGCGCAGGGCGCGCGGCTGTCGGGCTGCGGCGAGATGCTGATGGACCCGGTGGTGGTCGGCGAGATCACCCCGCCGATCACCCCGGACGCCGCAACGCTGGCCGAACTGGTCGACTTGGCCGGGCGGTTGTGCGAGTCGCTGCGGGTGCTCGGCTACCGCGGGACGGTCAGCGCGGACGCCTTCCGCACGCCCGACGGGGAGTTGTACTTCAGCGAGACCAACGGGCGGCTCACCGGGTCGACGCACCTGCACGACGCGCTGTTCGCCCGGCTGGTGGGCGCCGAGCACCGGGCGCGGCGGGTGATCCTGGAGCTCGCCGGGCTCGCGGTGCCCTCCTTCCCCGCCGCGATCGAGGCGGTGCGGCGGGCCGGGCTGGACTTCGACCCGCGCACCCGCACCGGCGTGGTCTTCAGTTGCGACTTCGCGGTGGCGGACGGCACGGTGATGTACTGCGTGATCGCGGAGGACGCCGAGCGGGCCCGGGCGGTGGAGCGCGAGCTGGTCGCACTCTTCGCGGCGCCCGCGCGGTGAGCCGCGAGACGAGTCGAGCGGTGAGCGGGGCGGTGATGCGGGCGGCGGTCATCCACCGGCACGGCGGTCCCGAGGAGTTCCGCACCGAGCTGGTGCCCGAGCCGGTGGCCGGCCCCGGCCAGTGCCTGCTCGACGTCACCTTCGCCGGGCTCAACTACGCCGACCTGCACTGCCGTCGGGGCGAGTACGGCGGCCAGCCGCTGCCCGCGGTGCTGGGTGCCGACGTGGTCGGCCGCCAGCGGGGCGACGGGCGGCGGGTGGTCGCGCTGCTGCGCGCCGGCGGCGGGTACGCGCAGGTGGCGTGCGCCGAGGACGCCCACACCGTGGAGGTGCCGGCCGGGGTGAGCGGCGAGCAGGCGCTGGCGCTGCTCGAGCAGGGCGCCACGGCGTACGGGGCGCTCACCCTGCTCGGCCGGCTGCGGCCCGGGGAGCGCGTCGCGGTGACCGCCGCGGCCGGCGGGGTCGGGCACCTGGCGGTGCAGCTGGCCCGGGAGTTGGGGGCGGGCCGGGTGGTGGGGCTGGCGTCCACCGCCGCGAAGCGGGAGTTCGTCCGCTCGCTGGGGGCGGACGCGGTGCTGGACCCGGGCGATCCGCACCTCGTCGAGCGGCTCGGCTCCTGCGGCGTCGACCTGTTCGTCGACTCGGTCGGCGGCGAGCTGCTGCGGGCCGGGCTGGCCTCGCTCGCGCCGTTCGGCCGGCTGCTCTCGGTGGGCGGACGCGGCGGCCCCGAGGACTCCTTCGCGGTGGACGAGCTGGCGGACCGCTCGGCGGGCCTGCTCGGCTTCTGGCTCCAGCACGTGCTGGACGACCGCGCGCTGTTCGCCGACGTCGCCGGTCGCCTGTTCGAACTGGCCGAGCGCAAGCGGCTGGTGGCGCGGATCGACCGCGTCGTGCCGCTCGACGCGGTGGGCGCGGCGCACCGGGCGCTGGCGGACCGGCTGACCATGGGCAAGGTGCTGATCGACCTGCGCGGGCCGAGCTGAGGGGTGAGGAGTGGTTGCCTGATCAGTAGTTGGCGACCTCGTCCAGGCCGTGGCCGCGCAGCGGGACCAGGAAGACCCGTTCGAAGACGATCACCACCTCGCCGGTGGACTTCGTCCCGGTCGTGCGGCAGCTCACGATGCCCTGGCCCGGGCGGCTGCCGGAGAGCCGTTTGGCCAGCGTCTCGCTCTGCGCGTACAGGGTGTCGCCGGTGAAGACCGGGTGGGTCATCCGGATGTTCTGCCAGCCCAGGTTGGCGATGGTCCGCCCGCTGGTGCTGCGGGCGGTCATCCCGCCGACGATGCTGAGCGTCACCAGGCTGGAGACGATCGGCCGTCCCCAGGGGGTGTGCGCGCTGTAGGCCGCGTCGATGTGCAGCGGGGCGTCGTTCATGCTCAGCATGCTCATCAGGACGTTGTCGAGCTCGGTGACGGTCCGCCCGGGGCGGTGCTCGACGACGTCGCCGACGACGAACTCCTCGTAGTAGCGGCCGACCACCTCGCGGTAGCGCCGCGCGCCGATCCGCCGGTAGCCGACGGGCCCGTCCTCGGGCTCGGTGTGGGGGGCCGCGGTGCCGGCATCGAGGTCGAGGTCGAGGTCGACACCGAGATCGGACTCGGCTTCGGGTGTGTTCATGTCCGGTGCTCCCGCGCGGCTCAGAGGTCGGAGGTCAGGTCCCGGACGTGGCCGGCGAATTCGGTGATCAGCTGCTCGTCCATGTCGGCCCGCATCATCAGCCGCAGCCCGGACTCGCCCTTGGGGACGATGGGGAAGAAGACCGCCGAGCTGTAGAAGCCGCGCTCGAAGAGCTGGGCGGAGAGCTTGACGGCGCGCTCGGCGTCGCCGACGTCGACCCGGCGCACCGGCAGGCCGTTGCCCGCGAAGGAGGTCGGCAGCAGTTCGTCGAAGAGGTCGATGTTGCGCTGCAACCTGCGCTGGAGCTCGGGCAGTTCGGGGGAGCGGTGGATGGCGGCGCTGCCCAGCGAGGCGCCCACCAGTGGCAGCGCCATGTTCTGCGACCAGCCGACCGGGCCGGCGTGCCGGTGCAGGAACTCGAACTGCTCGCGGCTGCCGAGCATCGCCACTCCGCCACCGGTGCCGAAGCCCTTGCCGAGGCTGGCGACGATCACGGTCAGCGGGCTCATCGCCAGCCGGGAGCGCACGAAGCCCTCGCCGTGCTCGCCCATGATGGAGAGCGAGTGCGAGTCGTCGATGTAGAGGAAGAGGCCGTACCGGTCCTGGAGTTCGAGCAGCCCGTCGAGGGCGGCGGCACCGCCCATCGAGTACGCGCCGTCGGCCACGTAGGCCACCCGCGGGTAGCGGCGGCAGACGTCCTCCAGGTAGTTCAGGTCGTTGTGCGGGCAGTTGAGCACCAGCGACTCGTCCGCGCAGATCGGCTTCACGTAGGCCATGCAGAAGTGGCAGAACCGGTCGAAGACCATCACCCGGGGCCCGCCGCCGCCCAGGTGTCCGGAGGCGACCAGCGGCAGGATGCCGGCGGTCAGCGAGGTGCAGGAGGCGCCGGGCAGGATGTGCGCGCCGAACAGCTCGCCGAGCTCCTCCTCCAGTCGGACCAGCAGGTTGTGCCGGATCCGGGTGGTGGAGGTGACCAGCCAGGTGCTGCGCGACTCGGTGAGCGCGTCCACCGCGCCGGCCGCCACCTGCGGGTGGTTGTTGAGGCCCAGGTAGGCGCAGGAGACCATGTTCGCGAAGGTGTGGCCGGTCTCGCGCACGGTCAGCCGGTTGTTGGACTCCGAGTCCACCTGGATGCCGATCAGCCCGTGCTCGCCGGCCGACTGCCAGACGGGGTCGGCGGCCGCGAGCATGGTCTCGGCGTTGCGGTACAGCCGCGGGCCGATCACCGGCCGGGGTTCCTGCTGGCTCACGCTCGGTCCTCGTTCCTGTCGGTCGCGGGGCGGCGTTCGGGGGTGCGCTCGGTGCTGGTGCTGGTGCCGGTGCCGGTGCCGTTGGTACCGGTGCTGCTGCTCCGGTCGGGTGGCGCGTCGGGGGCGCGCGGTGGGCCGAACTGCTCGATCAGCCGCTCGGAGGCCTCGAAGAACGGCATCCCGACCATCATCCCGTCCACGACAGTCACCGATCGGCCGTTCGCCCGGCCCGCCTCGACCACCCGCCTGGCCCGCTCCAGCAGTTCCGCATCCGGCGTGAACGCCTGGTGGATCGCCGGGAGTTGGCGCGGATGGATGGCGATCTTGCCGCTGAATCCCAGATCCCGGGCCAGCGCGGCCTCGGCGCGCAGCCCGTCGAGGTCGGCGACCTCGAAGAACGGCGCGTCCATCGCCTCCACCCCCGCGCTCCGGGCGCCGTTGACCACCCGTCCGCGGGCATGGGCCAGCGCCTCCCAGGAGAGCCGCGCGCCGACCGCGAAGGCGTAGTCGGCCGACCCGAAGACCAGCCCGCGCAGCCGGTGGCCGGCGCCGGCGATGGCCGCGGCCCGCTCGACCCCGCGCGGGGTCTCCACCACGGCGAGGAACTCCGTCTCGGGGCAGTGCGCGCCCAGCGCGCCGGCGACGATCTCGACGTCCCGCGGGGACTCGGCCATCGGGATCAGCACCAGGTCGGGCTTGACCGGGTAGCGGGTGAGGGCGACCAGGTCGCGCAGCCCGTCGGGCCGCGAGACGGCGTTGATCCGCACCGCGCAGCGGGCGAGCTTGGCGGAGGGCAGGGCGAAGAACTCGGCCGCCAGCCGGCGGGCCTGCTCCTTGTGGGCCGGCGGAACCGAGTCCTCCAGGTCGACCATCGCGATGTCGGCCCCGGACTGGTGGCTCCTGGCGTACCGCTCCACCGCCATCGCGGGTGTGGACAGCAGGGAGCGGCAGTAGCGCGTGAACTTCATGGGGATCTCCGAAGTCAGCAACGTCTGCGGCTCCGGTTCTATCCCACCGGCATTGTTCGGCGCCGAGCGGTGGACATTGAACATCAACTCGGAACAACGGCCCGGAAGGCGCCATTGTTTACCACAACTGCCGTGTGCATGATGAATATTGGGCACCGCTTCGACGGAGAAGGGAGCTGCCGTGCCGCGTCGGGAGAGTCCCCTGGACCAGGGTGACGAGCCGCTGCTGCGTTTCGCGGGCGACCTGCGCGCGCTGCGGGAGCGGGCGGGCACCCCGCCCTACCGGCAACTCGCGCTGCGGGCGCACTGCTCGGCCGCCAGCCTCTCGGTTGCGGCCGGTGGCCGCCGGCTGCCGAGTCTGGCCGTCACCCGCGCCTACGTGCAGGCCTGCGGCGGGGACGTCCGCGAGTGGCAGCTGCGCTGGCAGCTGCTGGCCGCCGACCTGGCCGCCGACAGCGCCGCCCGCCGCCGCGCCCAGGAGACCGGGCGGGCCCCCTACCCGGGCGCGGTGGCCTTCGAAGCAGCCGACGCGGACCGCTACTTCGGCCGCGAGGCGGTGCTGGACCAGCTGGTGGCACGGCTCGCCGAACGGCGCCTGGTGGCCCTGGTCGGCGCCTCCGGGGTGGGGAAGTCCTCCCTGGTCAGGGCCGGCCTGATGGCCCGGATCGGGGTCGGACCGAGCCGGGTGCCGGTCGCGCTGCTGACCCCCGGCGAGCGGCCGATGGCGGCCTACGCCGTCGCGATGGCCCATCTCGGGCACGGCACGGGCGAGTCGCGGCAGGCCGATCCGGTGCTGGTGGTGGACCAGGCGGAGGAACTGCGCACCCGCTGCCGCAGCGCGGCCGAACGCGACCGTTTCCTCGGGGTGTTGGCGGCCGCCGCCGGGGGCGACCCCGGGGTGCGCTGCCGGGTCGTGCTGGTGCTGCGCTCGGACCAGGAGGCCCTGCCGGCCGGCCACCCGGTGCTGGCCGCGGCCTGCCGGGACGCCCGGCTCGTGGTCGGCCCCCCGCAGCCCGAGGAGCTGCGCCGGGCGATCACCGAGCCCGCCCTGCGGGTGGGTTGCACGGTCGAGGGCGCGCTGCTCGCCGTTCTGATCTCCGCCGCCGCCCAACAGCCCGGTGCGCTGCCGCTGGTGTCGGCGGCGCTGCTGGAGACCTGGCGGCGGCGCAGCGGCAACGCGCTCACCCTGGCCGGCTTCCAGGCCACCGGCGGCTTCGAGGGGGCGCTCGCGCGGTCCGCCGAGTCGGTGTACGAGGGGCTGGGTCCGGCGGACCGCGCGCGGGCCAAGGCGGTCTTCCTGCGGCTCAGCGGCGGACCGGCGCCGGGGGACGGCGGCGAGGGGGCACCGCGGCCGGTGGAGCGTGCCGAGTTCGACGACCCGGGCGTGCCGCCGGTGCTGGAACGGCTGGTCGGGGCCCGGCTGGTGGTGCTCGACCGGCAGAGCGTCGAACTCGCCCACCACGCACTGCCCTACGCCTGGCCGCGACTGCGGGACTGGCTGGCCGAGGGGCCGGAGCTGCTCGGCGAACACCGCCGGCTCACCGAGGCCGCCCGTAGGTGGGTCGCGGCCGCCGGTGACCCGGAACTGCTCTACCGGGGCGCCAGGTTGCAGCTGGTCCGGCGCCAGGTGGCGGGCGGCGAACTGGCGCCGGCCCGGGTGGAGCGGGCCTTCCTGGCCGCGGCCGTGCGGGCGGCCGCCGCCGACCGGCGCCGGGTGCGCCGCCAGAGCCTGACGGTGGCCACCCTGGTGGGGGCCGGCGGGGCGCTGCTCACGCTCGCCGGCGGCAGCCGGATGCGGCGGGCCCTGCGCGGTTGATCGGCCCCGGGGCGGCGCGCCTTGAACAACGCGCCGGGGCGTTGATCAGCCGATTCGGTGTGGTGTCGGCGGCGATCAGCTGCTTGCGCGGCCGTCGGCGGGGCGGGTAGCTTGGCCGTCGCTCCGGCCCGCTCACCTCGGTGTGTCCGCCTGCCAGGCCGGGGAGTTCGCACTCCGGGACGGTCGACCCCGCCGCTCGCGCGGTCCTCGCCGTCGCCGCCGTTCCCGCTCCTTCCGCCGTTCCCGCCGTTCCCGCCGTTCCCGCCGTTTCCGCACCTGCGTTCCGCATCCGTGTCCCGCACCCGTGCCCAGGGGGAGTCATGTCCAGTTCGGCCCGTCCGGTGAACAGTTGGGACGAGTTCAGCACGCTGCGCGAGGTGGTGGTCGGCAGCGCGGTGGGGGCCCGGCTGCCCAGCCAGGCGGACCCGTCCAGCTGGCTGTCCTGCTTCCCGAAGACCCCCGCCGACGAGCTCGCGGCGATCCCCGTGGGCAGCTACGCGCGGCGGGTCGTCGAGGAGACCGAGGAGGACCTGGAAGCGCTCTGCGCCACCCTGCGCGACCTCGGTGTCACCGTGCACCGGCCCGAAGTGATCGACCATGCGGCCGAGTTCGCGTCCCCGCAGTGGAGCGCGGAGGGCGGCTTCCACTCCTACTGCCCGCGTGACCTCACGCTGGTGGTCGGCGACACCGTCATCGAGGTGGCCAGCCCGATGCGCGCCCGCTACTTCGAGGTCTTCGGCCTGCGCACCCTGTTCCACGACTACCTGCGCGCCGGCTCCCGCTGGCTGTGCGCCCCCCGGCCGCAACTGCGCGACGAGCTCTTCGAGTTCGACGAGGACGGCCTGCCGCTGCTGGGCGAGAGCGAGCCGGTCTTCGACGCCGCCAACGTGCTGCGGCTGGGCCGTGACGTCTTCTACCAGGTCTCCCGCAGCGGCAACGAACTCGGGTTGCGCTGGCTGGAGTCGACCCTGGGCCTGCTCGGCGACCTGCGCCTGCACCCGCTGCGCGGCATCTACGGCTACACCCACATCGACAGCACCATCGCCTTGCTGCGGCCGGGCCTGGTGCTGCTCAACCCCGAGCGGATCCGGCCCGACACGGTGCCCGAGGCGCTGCGCGGCTGGGACGTCCTGTGGTGCCCGCCGGCCGAGGCGGTGGCGCAGGCCCCGGCGGAGCCGGCGGGCGGCCCGGCCCCCGAAGCGCTGGGCGGCGCGCCCGAGCACACGTTGAGCGAGAGCTGGATCGGGATGAACCTGCTGATGGTCAACCCCGAGACGGCGATCGTGGAGTCGGGCCAGCGCGGCCTGATCAAGCAGTTGGAGCACGCGGGCATCACCGTACTGCCGCACCGACTGCGGCACTCGCGGGTGCTCGGCGGCGGTTTCCACTGCGTCACCCTGGACACCCGGCGCGACGGTGGGCCGGAGGACTACCTGTCCTGAGGAGACGCTGGAGCCGGATGGGCCGGCGCGGGCCGGCGCGGGCCTGGAAGGTGCGAGCGCGAGGGGCGGGCGGCGGGCAGCAGGGCGGGTGCGGAATTCCGTAGAGAAAGTGCGCCCGGCTCGGCGCTGGACGCCCCCGTCGCGGCCTCCCGCGGGGGTACGGACGCGCGCGGGAGCCGCTGCTGGGGGGCGGGGTCGACCGGTCGCTCCCGGGCGGTCCAAGCAGGCCTGCGTCGGATCGCCACACCCGCTCTGACCTGGCCTTTCATGGCTGGCGACCCTAGGATCGGGCGCAGTCGGAAGGGGGCCGGATGGACCGGAACGTACGGACGGTTGAAGATGTTCTGACGCTCCTGGACGGGCTCTTCGCCCGCCGGGACGGCCGGTTGAGCACGGGGGACGGTCCGGAGTTCTGGGACGGCTTCTACGCCGACCGGTCGAAGCCGGTCCCGTTCTTCGTGCCGAAGCCGGACGAGAGTCTGGCCGGCTACCTCGAGCGGGGCCTGATCACCCCGGGCCGGGCCCTGGACCTCGGCTGCGGCCCGGGCCGCAACGCCCTGTTCCTCGCCTCCCGGGGGTTCGCGGTGGACGCGGTCGACCTCGCCCCGGTGGGCCTGGAGTGGGCCCGGGACCGGGCGCGCGAGGCGGGGGTGGACGTCCGGTTCGTCTGCGGCGACATGTTCCGGCTCACCGGCACGGAGCTGGTGGGCCCGTACGACCTGGTGGTCGACTCGGGGTGCCTGCACCACCTGCCCCCGCACCGCCGCGTCAGCTATCTGGCCCTGCTGGACCGCGCGCTGGCCCCCGGCGGCCACCTGGCGCTCACCTGCTTCGCCGCCGGCTCGATGGGCTCAGAACTCTCCGACGCGGACCTCTACCGCGAGGGCACCCTGGGGGGCGGCCTCGGCTACACCCCGGAGGCCCTGCGCCACCTCTTCGCGGACCTGACGGAGGTCGACCTGCGCCGGATGCACGACGAGCCGCCGGAGTCGGCGCTGTTCGGGGAGCCGTTCCTGTGGACGGCGCTGTTCCGTCGACCGGGTGGGCCGAGGTAGGGCCGGACAAACGCTAGCCGCGCAGGCGGGCCAGTTCGATGTCGATGGCGTCGGCCATCAGTTCGCGGGCGTGGCTCAGCGGGAGGCTGCCGCTGAGCCAGCGCACGCTCAGGCCCTCCAGCAGGGCGGTGAGGCGTTCGGCCGAGCCGGCGAGTGCCGCGGCGCCGCCCATCGGGTGGACCCGGCCGAGCAGTTCGGCCACCTCCTGCACCCAGATCAGCGTGGAGCGGGCCAGTTCCTCGCGCAGGTCCGGGTCGAAGACCGCGCTGGCGCGCAACTCGCCCCAGGCGGTGCTGTTCTCCCGGACGGTCGCGGTGTCCTGCAGCTCCAGCAGCAGGCTCTGCTCCAACTCGCCCCGGGCGTCCAGCGGTTGCTCGCCGGGGTCGCGCTCGGTGGTGTACCGCTCCGCGCGGTCGCTGATGAACTCCAGGGTCGCGCGCAGGATCCCGGTGCGGTCCTTGAAGTGGTAATAGATCAGCGCGGTGGACACGCCGGCCTCGGCGGCCAGCTCCTCCACCCGCAGGCCGCGGACACCGCGCCGGGCGATCACCCGCGCGGCTGCTTCCATGATTGCTGTTCTACGGTCCGCCACGGGCCACCACCCTACCCGGACCGGCTACCGGTCCGAGGGACGGGCCCGGGCCGCGAGCCCGGTGATCAGCGCCCGAACCACCTGTTCGGCGTCGACCTCGGGGTCCAGCGCCTGGATCGCGGCCAGCCCGTCGGCGCCGGCCGCCGCGGCCTCGCCCAGGGGGCGCGGGTCGAAGCCCTGGTCGTGCTCGTCCGCGAGGACCTGGAAGAGCGCGACGAAGGCGGCCCGCCAGCGCCCGTACTCGGCGGCCAGGCTCGCACGGACCCGGTCGTCGTTGACCGCGAACCAGTGCATGGCGGAGTGCAGCCGTGACAGGTCGGCGCCCTCCGGCTGGGTCAGCAGCTCGACCACCCGCTCCGCGCGCTCGGCGAAGGTGCCGGGGGCGGCGACCGCCGCCTCCATCGGCCCGATCCACTCCGGGCGGATGTCCTCGATCACCGCGACGATGAGGTCGGTGCGGTTCTGGAAGTGGTAGTGGCACATCCCGTGGGTGACCCCGCTGAGGGCGGCGACGTTGCGGGTGGTGAAGGTGCCCGCCTCCTCCCCGGCCAGCAGGCTGCGCGCGGCGGCCAGCAGGCGGGCGCGGGTCTGCTCGCCCTTGCTGGAGGGGCGCGGGCGGCGGGCCGTGCCGACCGCGCGGGGCGCCGACCCGGCCGGGCCGGTCGGGTCGACGGGGTGCGGGTCCTCGGTGCGTGTGGCCACCCGCCAACTCTAGGCCCTGCGCAGGTGGCGGGAGCCGTCAGGGCCGCCGGACCGACGGGGCGGCCTGACCGGTCGGGACCGCGGGACCGGTCAGGGCAGCCGCCACTCCTGGGCCGGGCTGCCGGGCGCGCAGGTGGTGAAGGTGAGTTGCCGGCCCGAGCCGTTGTCGGTCAGGCAGTTCTGTCCCAGGTAGTCCTTGATGTAGGAGGCGCCCGAGCCGGCGGAGACCACGTTCCACGCCGTCGAGTCGCCGTAGCCGGTGGCGAGCTCCACCAGCGAGCCGGAGGTGTAGCCGGGCTGCTCGCCGAGCTGGGGACCGCTGTGGCCACAGGCGCTGACGGTGTACCAGGACCCCGCGGTCAGCACCCAGCCGTAGGCGGTGTAGCCGCCCATCACGGCCGCCGTCGGGCTGGTCAGGTCGCTGGAGGCCAGTCCCACCTTGAGCTGGTCGCCGACGTTGACGATGGCGCCCCAGCCGGTGCCCCCGCAGCCCGCCGGGGCGGTCGCTGCCGGGGCGGCGGTGGCGGCCAGGGCGGCAGCGGCCAGTCCGACAGCCGCGAAAGTCTTCTGGAGCATGGTGGAGCTACCTCTCTGGATGAATCACATCGGTTGCCGGCCTGTCCGGGGGGATTACCTCCGACACCGTCCTGGCTGCGACATTTAGATCAAAGAATGACGGGCGCGAAGGTTACGCGGAATCTTCGGAAATCGATGACGGATCGCCAAAGTCCTTGCCGTGCGGTCGGATTATTAGGCCATACCGGTTAACCCGTGCTATCCCGAGCGCCGCTTACTCGTTTAGGCAGATTGCTTTCGGCCGCGCGGCGGCCGTCATCCAGGCTCCACAGGCAAGCTCCACAGACAGAACGGTGAACAGCATGAAGCTCTCCAAGCGGGCGACCGGCGCGTTGTTGCTGGCGGTCGGGTCCGGCGTACTCGCGGGCCAGTCGGCCGCGATGGCCGCCCCCGGCAACGCTCCGGTGACGCCCGGTCAGGTCGCGACGATCGAGGAGGAGTGGGGCACCGAGGAGGTCCCGTTCACCATCCCGCTGGAGACCGTCAGCGAGCACCTGCCGCTGCTGCCGAAGGGCGGTCAGGTG
>NZ_BAAALF010000214.1:0-12941 GCF_039528135.1 Kitasatospora nipponensis
CCGGAGCCCGGAACCAGAACCGGCCCGCCGGCCGCACGCCGTCGGGGCAGTCCACCGGGTGTGCGGGCGGGCTCGGCGCCGGCCGGCTGCGGGCCGGTGACCGGCCGCTGCGGGCCCTTGGCCGGTCCCTTCGCCCGGGTGTCGGCGCGCCGCGGCAGGTCCGCACCCGAACCGCCGGCCACCGCCACCAGTTCACGCTGCCGTGGCGCGCCGCCGACCGGCTGGGCCGGCCCGCCGGGCGCACCCGACAGGCCCGCGCCACTCGGTCCACCCGATCCGCCCGGCTCCGGCGCCACGCTCAGCGCGACCGGACCACCACCGGCCCCCGGCCCGCCCGCGACCCGCAGCGCGCCCGGAGCACCGCCCGGCGTGCCGGCCGTGGTGCCGCCGACCTCGGCCAGCAGCTCACGCGGTATCAGCACCACCGCACTGGTGCCCCCGTACGGCGAGGCCCGCAGGCTGACCCGGATGCCGTGCCGCCGGGCCAGCCGGGTGACCACGAAGAGGCCCAGCCGGTCGGTGTCGGCCAGGTCGAAGGGCTGCTCGACCTCGAGGCGCTGGTTGATCTCGGCCATCGCCTGCTCGCTCAGCCCCAGCCCGCGGTCGTCGATCTCCAGCGCGAAGCCGTGCGCGACCACCTCGCCCTGGATCGTCACCTGGGTCTGCGGGGGCGAGAACACCGCGGCGTTCTCGACCAGTTCGGCGATCAGGTGGGTCACGTCGGCGACCGCGCTGCCGAGCAGTCCGGTGCCGGGGAAGGGCCGCACGATGACCCGGGCGTAGTCCTCCACCTCGCCGACCGCCGCGCGCACCACGTCCACCATCCGCACCGGCTTGCGCCAGGCCCGGCCCGGCGAGCCGCCGGAGAGGATGATCAGGCCCTCGGCGTGGCGGCGCATGCGGGTCGTCAGGTGGTCGAGCTTGAAGAGGTCCTCCAGCTCCGCCGGGTCCTCGGTGCGCCGCTCCATGGTGTCCAGCAGGGTCAGCTGGCGGTGCAGCAGCACCTGGCTGCGCCGGGCCAGGTTGACGAAGACCGCCGAGACCCCGCGGCGCAGTTCGGCCTGCTCGACCGCGGCCTGCACGGCGCTGCGCTGCACGGCGTTGAAGGCCCGACCGACCTGCCCGATCTCGGCCGGGCCGAACTCCAGGTCGGGGGCCTCGGTGGCGATGTCCACCGGTTCGCCGTCGCGCAGCCGCCGCATCAGCGAGGGCAGCCGGGCGCCGGCCAGGTCGTGGGCGGCGTTGCGCAGGCCGATCAGCTCGCGCACCAGCCCGCGGCCGATCCGGTAGGAGACCACCACCGACAGGATGATCGCCAGCAGGCCGACCACACCGGCGATCACCCCGCGCCAGAGCAGGCCCATCGCGTAGGCGGTGGCCCGCTCGCCGGTCTGGTTGGCCAGCTTGGTGTTCTCGGTGGTGAGGTCGTCCAGCACCCGGGCGGCCATCTGGTTCCAGGCCACGCCGGCGATGTTGCGGACCGCGTCGACGGGTTCGGCCGCGCTCTGGAACTCCGACTCGGCCAGGCCCAGGTCCTCGAAGCCGGGCCGGGACCACATGCCCCGGTACTCCGACTGGTCCGGCTCGTCCAACTCGTCGACGTAGACGGTGAACAGGGCCTGCTGGTTGCGCATCGGGTCGACCACCGCCTGGTACTGCAGTGCGGTGGGCGTCTCGGTGGCGCGCAGCCCCTCCATCGCCGCGTCCTCCTGCGAGAGGTACTCGCGGGCGCGGGCCAGCTCGATCAGGATCGTCCCCTGCCGGGGCAGCTGGCCGGTCTGCTTGCTGACGAAGGCGGAGCGGAAGGCGAACGCCGGCTTGACCAGCTCGCTGTAGCGGCCCAGCACGTACTCCCAGGTCGGCGCGTTCTGGCCGGACTGGTTGCGCAGCGCGCCGAGCTGGGCGGCCGCGGTCAGCACGTCCTGCAGCCGGGCCCGCTCGGTGGCGTCCAGCTTGCCGGCCTCCGGGCCGGTGACCCGCGACTGCAGCACCTGCACGTCGCGGTCGGTGCGCTGCTGGGCCTGCTGGTAGTCGTCCTGGACGCCCTGCGCCCGGGGCATCGCGAGGCGGACCACGGCGGTGCGCCGCTCCTCCTGGAGGTCGCGGGCGAGCTGGTCGACCGGCGCGCCGAAGGACTTGTAGGTGGAGGCCACGTTGAGCTGGGTCCAGAAGTCGCTGGCGGTGACCAGCGTGGCGTAGGCCCACAGGCCCACCAGCGCCACGATGGGCACCAGGAGCAGCGCGATGATCTTCGCGCGGATCGAGCTGCTGCGCAGTCGCATGGAGTCCTCGGTCGGGTGTGCCCGGGGGCGATCGGGGCGGGGAGCGGGGCAAGCGGCCGGGCAAGGGTCGGAGCAGGCGTCGAGTCGGGGGTGGGGCGCGGGTCTGGGCAGGCGTCGGAGCAGGTCGCAGCAGCCCGGCGGGCCGCCGAGCCGGTGGATCTGCGCGAGCTTACTACTCCCCGCTGACTGGTTCGACGGGTCCCGGACATCGATTCTGAACTGTTGTTGGCAGGCGCATGACCGTTGGCACGATCGGGTCCTGACGGTGCCGATCCCGTGAGGGATTCACGCAGCTCTGGGCAGCGCCCCGGCGATCCGCTACCTTCGCTTGCGGGCCCGGGACGGGGCCCTGGGAGACCTCGCGGGAGGCCGCGGAACATGGTGGGAGAGCGGGGTCGGCGGGCGCGATCGCAGCGGGCCGGCCAGACCGTGCACGAGTTGAGCACCCCGCCGTTGGCGCCGCCCGCCCCGGGCGGGCTGGCCGACTCGGTGTACGAGACGGCCGAACTCTCCCCCACTCTGGTGCAGTTCTCCCGCCACACCGCCGGCCCCACCGCGGCGGGCACCGGCACCGGGGCGGGCCCGGACGCGGTCGGCGAGGCGGGGAGCTGGAGCCCGGTCACCGCGGCCCGCTTCCGCGACGAGGTGCTGGGCCTGGCCAAGGGCCTGCTGGCCCGCGGGATCCGCTTCGGCGACCGGGTCGCCCTGATGTCCCGCACCCGCTACGAGTGGACCCTGTTCGACTACGCGCTCTGGTCGATCGGCGCGATCCCGGTCCCGGTCTACCCCACCTCCGCGGCCGAGCAGGTCCGCTGGATCCTGGCCGAGACCGAGGCGGTGGCCTGCGTCGTCGAGAACGAGGACCACGCGATGACGGTGGGCGCGGTCTGTGACGCGCTGCCGCAGCTGACCGAGATCTGGCAGCTCGACCAGGACTGCGTGCGGGCGCTGACCGCCGAGGGCGGCCGGGTGCCCGACACCCTGGTGCACCGTCAGCGCCTGGCCGTCACGGCCGAGTCCGTCGCCACCGTCATCTACACCTCCGGCACCACCGGCCGTCCCAAGGGCTGCCTGCTCACCCACGGCAACTTCACCGCCGAGGTGGACAACGTGCTGGCCGGCTGGGGGTCGGTCTTCACCGACCGGCCCGGCGAGCAGCCCGCCTCGCTGCTCTTCCTGCCGCTGGCGCACGTGTACGCGCGGATGGTCCAGGTCGCCTCGGTGCGCGGCGGGATCCGGCTGGGGCACCTGGCCGAGTTCGGCGCCGACGTCCTGCTGCCCGCGCTGGCCTCCTTCCAGCCGACCTTCCTGCACGCCGTCCCCTATGTCTTCGAGAAGCTCTACGACTCGGCGCAGCGGGCGGCCGAGGACGCCGGGCGCGGCGAGCTCTTCGCGCAGGCGGCCGAGACCGCGGTGCGCTGGGCGCGGGCCAACGAACGGCGCGCGCTGGGACACGGCACCGGCCCCGGGCCCGCCCTGCGGGTGCGCCACCTCGCCTACGACCGGCTGGTCTACCAGCGGCTGCGGGCCGCGCTGGGCGGGCGGGTGCGCAGCGTGATGTGCGGCGGCTCCACGCTCAGCCGCGAGCTGGGGCTCTTCTTCGCGGGCGCCGGGATGACGCTCTACGAGGGCTACGGGCTGACCGAGACCACCGCGGCGATCACCGCCAACCCGGCCGGGCGCCCGAAGTTCGGCACGGTGGGGCGGCCGATCCCCGGCGCCGAGGTGGCGATCGCCGAGGACGGCGAGGTCTGGGTGCGCGGCGGCAGCGTCTTCGGCGGCTACCTCAACCACCCGCGCTGCACGGCCGAGTCGCTGCACGGCGGGTGGCTGGCCACCGGTGACCTGGGCGCGCTGGACTCCGACGGCTACCTGACCATCACCGGGCGCAAGAAGGAGCTGATCGTCACCAGCAGCGGCAAGAACCTGGCCCCGGCCGCGCTGGAGGAGCGGGTGCGCAGCCATCCGCTGGTCGCCCAGTGCCTGGTGGTCGGCGACGACCGGCCGTACGTGGCCGCGCTCATCACCCTGGACCCGCGCGCCCTGGAGCACTGGCAGCAGACCAACCGGCGGATCCCGGTGGACGAGTGGAGCGCGCTCGCCGACGACGAGCTGCACCTGGAGATCCAGCGGGCGGTGGCCGCCGCCAACACCGCCGTCTCGCGGGCCGAGTCGATCCGCGCCTTCCGCCTGCTGCCCAAGGAGTTCACCGTCGAGCAGGGGCTGCTGACCCCCTCGCTGAAGCTGCGCCGCAAGGCCATCACCGACTGGTACGCGGCGGACATCGAGGAGCTCTACTCCGCCTGAGCCGCGCCCGCGCTGTTCACCGGGGCCTGTCTTGACGGGTCGTCTGGTCCAGTCCATTGTTTGCCTCGGCCTGTGTGCGGCATGCCAACCAGTCGCTCCCCCAGCACCGGTACCAACGGCACCACCGGCACCACCCCCACCAACCCTCACGTCGGTCACCCCCACACACAGGAGCACCTTCGTGTCCACACTGCTGCGCAGATTCGCGGCCGTCGCGGCGAGCACCGCCCTGGGCCTGCTCGGTCCGGCGGTCCCCGCCGCCCACGCCGCAACCGATCCGGCGCCGGCCCCGGCCGTCAACCTCGCCACCAACCCCGGCTTCGAGATCCCCACCCTGCCGCTGGCCGACTGGGGCTCCATCCCGGGCTGGAACTGCGCCGCCGGCGAGGCCACCGTGACCACCGACCCCACCTCGGCGCACAGCGGGAGCGCGGCGCTGTCCGTGACCCCGGCCGGTGCCGACAGCACGGGCGAGTGCGGGCAGAGCGTCGCGGTGCGCCCGTCCACCACCTACACGCTCTCCGCGTGGGTGCGCGGCGCCTACGTCTTCCTCGGCGCCACCAGCACCGGGCACGACGTGCCGCCCGCCTGGACCGCCTCGACCGGCGGCGGCTGGCGGCAGCTGACCACCAGTTTCACCACCGGGGCCGACGTCGGTTCGGTCCACCTCTACCTGCACGGCTGGTACGGGCAGGGCGCCTTCGGCGCGGACGACGTGGCGCTCAGCGGGCCGGCCGTCGACCCCGCCTGGGCCACCTGGAACGTTCCCACCAGCGACAAGGTGGTCTTCTTCACCGTCGACGACGGCTGGTACCGCACCCCGGAGGCCGCGCGGTTCATCGCCGACCACCGGCTGCCCATCACCGCCTTCCCGCTGCCGATGCCCTCGGGCTTCGAATCCGACTACTTCCAGCGGGTCACCGCCGTGCCCGGCTCCTCGATCCAGGACCACACCGTCTCGCACCGCGACCTGACGACGCTGTCGGCCGCCGAGCAGCAGGCGGAGATCTGCAGCGCCCGGGACGTCGACCAGCGGCTCTACGGCGTCACCCCGACCGTCCTCCGGCCGCCGTACTTCGCCTACGACGCCGACACCCTGCAGGCGGCTGCGAACTGCGGGATGCGCACCGTGCTGACCGCGACCGCCGACTTCACCTCCGGGGCGGCGAACGTCTACCACGGCGGGCCGCTGCTGCCGGGCGACGTGGTGATCATGCACTTCACCGACACCCTGGCCGACGACCTGCAGCGCGCGCTGGCCGCGGCCGACGCGGCCGGCCTCAGGCCCGCCGGGATCACCGACTACCTGCACTGAGCGCGGCGACCGGCACGGAAGGCGGCCGGGCCCGGCGCGGATGCGGTCGGGCCCGGCGCAGCGGCGTGGGCGGGCCGGATCTCAAGTCCGCCTTAAGCCGTGGCCGAACCCTTGACCCCGGAGTTGGTCTAGTCCACTTTATTGGGCAGGTCCGTGCGACAGGTCCGTGCGCCAACCCGTTCCGCGCGCCCCCACGCTGCGCGGGACGGTCCCCCACCGTCCCTTCCTGGAGAGGTTCCGATGGAACGCACCCAGCTTCGACCCGATGCCGCCGCCCCCGGGCGCCACCGCCGCCGGCGCACCAGCGCCCTGACCGCCCTGGCCGCCCTCGGCCTGGTCGCCGGCGGGCTGGCCGCCTTCGCCTCCGGCGGCTCCGCGCTCGCCTCCACCACCGACAGCGGCGCGCTCGGCAGCAACTGGTACGCCTCCGCGCCGTACCTGATGCCCGAGGACAACACCCCGCCGGACGCCGCCGCGGTGATGGACGCGACCGGGCAGAAGGCCTTCCAGCTCGCCTTCATCCTCGACTCCGGCGGCTGTACCCCCGCCTGGGGCGGCACCTCCTCGATCGACACCGACACCACCATGCCCGCGGTGATCCAGAAGATCCGTACCAAGGGCGGCGACGTCTCGGTCTCGGTCGGCGGCTACGGCGGCAACAAGCTCGGCCAGAGCTGCGGCACCCCCGCGGCCACGGCGGCCGGCTACCAGAAGGTCATCACCAAGTACGCGCTCAAGGCGATCGACTTCGACCTCGAGGAGCCGGAGTACGAGAACACCGCCGCGATCCACAACGAGATCGGCGCGGCGAAGATCCTGCAGCAGAACAACCCGGGCCTCTACGTGTCGATCACCACCGCCGGCACCACCTCCGGCACCGGCTGGTTCGGCACGCAGATGCTCAACGAGGCCAAGTCCCAGGGCTTCACCCCCAACAACTTCTCCATCATGCCGTTCGACGGCGGCTTCAACGGCGCCGCCGCCCAGACCGACGCGCTGGTGAAGTTCAACAGCATCCTGCAGACCACCTTCGGCTGGAACGAGGCCACCGCCTACGCCCACGAGGGCATCTCCATGATGAACGGGCGCACCGACGCGGCCGAGTACTTCACCCAGGCCGACTTCCAGACGGTGCTGAACTTCGCCACCGCGCACGGCCTGGCCCGCTACACCTTCTGGTCGGTCAACCGCGACCGGCAGTGCACCGGCGCCGTGGACCCGGGGCTCGCCGGCTCCTGCTCCAGCGTCGCGCAGGGCGACTGGGACTTCACCAAGTACACGGTGAAGTTCGCCGGGGCGACCCCGCCCACCACGCCGCCCACCAGCACCCCGCCGACCAGCGCGCCGCCCACCACGCCCAACCCCGGCACCTGCACCGCACCGGCGTGGAGCGCCAGCACCACCTACACCAACGGCTCCAAGGTCTCCTACAGCGGCCACAACTACCACGCGAAGTGGTGGACGCTGAACGAGGTGCCCACCGCCAGCGGCCAGTGGGGCGTCTGGGCGGACGACGGCCCCTGCTGACAGCGGCCCGCCGACCGTGACGACGGTGGCCCCGGGGTGCGGTTCGCACCCCGGGGCCACCGTCGTTCCCCCGGACGGGGGATCAGCGAGCCCGCACGGCTCAGGCCTTGCTGGAGAACACCGGCAGGTAGCCACCGGACTGGCCGGCGGCGGTGGGGTGGTAGCTCTCGTCGATCGGCCAGGTGGTGCTGTGCAGCCACTGGTTGCTGGTGCAGATCTCGTGACCGGTGAAGGCACCGCGCACGTCGGCGAAGGTGAAGCCGGCGTTGGCGGCGCGGCCGGAGATCACGTTGTCGATGACGTCGGCGGCGCCGTTGATGGCGCTGCGCGAGGTGTCACTGATCCCGAACAGGCAGCCGCCCCCGATGTGGTAGAGGTGCGGGTAGCCGATCACCACGACGTGGGCGCTGGGCGCCTTGGCGTGGATCGCGGCGTAGAGCTGGTCGAGCTGGCCGGGCAGCGTGTTGTTGGCGTACGCCTCGGCGGCGTTCACCGCGCTCAGGCAGGAGCTGGTGCCGTCGAGCACGCAGGTCTCCATGGTGTTGGAGAAGCCGGCGTCGTTGCCACCGATGGTGATGCTGATCAGCGTGGTGCTCGAGGTCACCGCGGCCAGCTGCCCGTTGAGCACGTCACCGGTCACCGCCCCGGAACAGGCCACGAAGGAGAAGCTGGACGGCGCGTGGGCGGCGTTCCACAGCGCCGGGTAGCTGCTGTTGCTTCTCGAACAGTTGCCACTGGAGCTGTCGTAGTTGCCGGCGCCGACACCGGCGGAGTAGGAGTCGCCCAGGGCGACGTAGCGCACCGTCGCGGCGTTGGCGGGAGAAGCGAGGAAGAACGTGGCCACGGCGAGAAGGAGCGCCAGAGTGGCACTTGATACAGCACGGGCGGGACGCACTTGCACCTCCACAGGAGTGTGACTCGGGTTACTAGTTGGTACCAGTGGCGCCGAGTCAGGGGAAGTGCCCATGCCAAAGATGTTGACGGGAATTCTCTTAAGTGGGAACGAAGTTGGGCGAAACGTCAGCGCGTGGTCGTCTCCCCCGACCGGGCCTCCACCGTTCGTTGATCGCCCACGGTGGCCTGAGTGGACGTCAGTTCTCCTCGCCGCAGACCACTTCGAGCTCGAATCCCTGCCCGTCCACGAGGTGCACCGCCGTCCCGGTGTCCACCCGCAGCGTCCAGCCGGCGGCCAGCGCCGCCCCCACCGCGGAGCGCGAACCGTGCACCGCGAGGTGGTTGAGACCGGCGCGCAGCCGGTCGTGCCCGCCGGGGCGCAGCGCCGGTGACTGCTCCATCACCAGGTAGGCCTCCCCCAGTCGCCAGCTGCGCCCCACCTCCCAGTTCTGGAAGGGCGTGCAGCCGAGCGCGAGCAGCACCGGGGACCACTGTTCCTCCGCCCGGCGCAGGTCCTCCACCCAGAGCTCGACGTGGTGGAAGAGGCCGGTGGTCGTGCCGGACATGTGCATCCCCCCTCGGGTCGCCACCGACCCTAGCCCACCGCGCGGCGCCGGCCCGGTCCTGTCCACGCCCGCGGCCGGGTACCCGAACGGACGGCCCCGGCGCGGCGCGACCGACCCGACCGGACGATCCGGCGACGACCAGGCGAAGATCCGGTGACGCTCCGTCAGCCGCTCGCCGGGAAGACCTCGCAGCCCTCCATCGGGAGCTCCTCGATCAGCTCGTTCGCCGCGCCCGGCACCCCGAGGTGGGTGACCGCCGAGCGCACCGCCACCCGGGCCTGCCGCAGGCCCGGCGGACCCCAGCCCAGCAGCTCGACGGCCAGCCCGGGCGCCACCAGCAGCCGCCGGTAGTGCCGCCCCGAGGCCGGGTCCGGCGCGCTGGGACCGACCGCGCGCAGCGCGGCGGCCATCCGCACCCGGGCGCACTCGTGGCCACCGTTCGCCGAGCCGACCCGGTCGTAGAGGTAGCCCAGGTAGTGCGTGGGGCCGATCACCGCCCGCGCCTCCTCGGCTGCCTCGCGGGCCAGCGCGGCCCCCGGGTCGCCGTCGTCCTCCGCCTCCAGCGAGCCCCCGGGCAGGCTCACGATGCCGTCCCGCGGGTTGACCAGGGTGAGCACCCGCCCGTCGGGCGCGAAGAGCCAGCCCCAGGACTGCTTGACCGGCAGCCAGGACGGCACCGGCTCGCCGGGGCGCCAGGGCCAGCCCGCCGGAGGACGGCGCCGGATGCGGCCCAGCAGCTCGGCGATCTCCGCGCTGTACTCGATCCGCTGCATGCATCCCCCTCCGGTGGCGGGCCCACGGGCCGGCTGTCGCTGTGATCGTGCGTGGCCGGACCGGGCGCGTGGATCGCGGAACGCGCGAGGTCCGACCTGTTGATCTTCCCCGAACAGGCGGTCGATGAACAGCCCTCACACCCGCATGGGGCACGCCCCGGCGGCCACGCTCAGCTCATCGGAGCACAGCTCAGCGGCCCACCCCCGGCCCGGACGACCGTCCGGTGGACCGCTCCGGCGAAGGCGGCGACGGCGGCGCCGACGGTGACCGCGGCCGGCCCAGCGGCTCGGGCGAACCCGGCGACGGTGACCCGGGCGGCTCGGACGGCTCGGGCAGCGCGAACCCCGCGCGCACCCGGACCGGACCGGCCGCCGGCCCACGGCTCGGCAGCCGCGCCAGCTCCGCGCGCACGGCGTCCGCCTCCAGCGGCACCAGCCGGCCCCCGACCACCGCCCAGCCGCGGACCGTCCAGCCGCCCGCCCGCGGCCGGCCGTGCCGGCGGGCGCTGCGGACCAGCAGCTCCCCCGGCCAGCGGACCGCGAGCGCGGCCGCCAACGTGGCCCGCAGGGCCTGCGCCTCCCGGTCGGCGAGGAACCGCCGGCCACGCTCCACGCACGCCTGGGCCTGCGCCGTCAGCTGCTCGGTCCCGTCGGGCTCCGCCACCCGCAGGGCGAACTCGTGGCAGCCCTCGCCCACCCCCGCCAGCAGGGCCTCGCACAGCACCGCCGCGTACCGCGCCGGGCCCCCGGGCGGGCCCGGAGCGGCCAGCAGCAGCTGCCGGGCCACCGAGATCCGCACCCGGGCCAGGTGGTCGTCGACCAGCTGCGGCAGCAGCTCGGCCAGCTCCTCTCCGCGGTAGACGAAGGGCTCGCCGGCCAGCTCGGGGTCGGCCGCGTACGCGACCCGGGTCGCCGGCTCGCCCAGGGGCAGGCCGCGGACCCGGCAGAAGTCCGCGTAGTCCGCCGCCTCCAGCACCCGCAGGTGCACCTGCACCCCCTCGGCCGCCATCGCCCGCAGCTGCCGCTCGGTCCGCCGCAGGTACCGCGCGAAGTCGTCGAGGGCGAAGAGGCCCAGCCGGCGCAGCTGCCGGAAGCCCGCCGCGTCCGCCGCGAGCGCCAGCGCCACCGGTTGCACCGGCTGCACCGAGCGCACCACCCCGGGCAGGGCGCCGAGCTCCCGCCAGTCCTGCCGGCACGCCTGCGGCCCGTCCGACTGCCGCCCCGGCTGTCCCTGCTGTCCCTGCTGTCCCTGCTGCCGCGAAGCGCACCCCATGGCCACCACTCCCTCTCGCGTCACCACCGCCGTCACCGTCCTCACCCGTCACATCGCCCGCACCGCCCGCGCCGGCCGGTTCGATCGACTGCGGCCGACCATACAGAGAGCGACTGACAATCGACCTTCCGTCACATCGTGGACGGAGCGGGGCACCCTCCGGGGACCCCTGGGGCGGTCGGGGATCCGTGGGATGTCAGTGCCGCCCGCTAGGGTCGGGCCCATGCGACTGCTGCATACCTCCGACTGGCACCTGGGCCGCTCCTTCCACCGGGAGAGCCTGCACGACGCCCAGCGCACCTTCCTCGACCACCTGGTGGCGGTCGTGCGGGAGCGTCGCGTCGACGCCGTGCTGGTCGCGGGCGACGTGTACGACCGGGCGCTGCCGAGCCTGGAGGCGGTCGGGCTCTTCGACGAGGTGCTGCACCGCCTCGCCGCGCTGGGCGTGCCCACCGTCTTCATCAGCGGCAACCACGACTCGGCGCGCCGCCTGGGCGTCGGGGCCGGGCTGATCCGGCAGGCCGGCATCCACCTGCGCACCGACCCCGACACCTGTGCCGAGCCGGTGCTGCTGGCCGACGGGCACGGCCCGGTCGCCGTCTACGGGCTGCCCTACCTGGAGCCGCTGCTGGTGCGTGAGCGGTTCGGCCTGGCGCGCGGCGGGCACGCGGCGGTGCTCGGCGCCGCGATGGAGCGGGTCCGGGCCGACCTCGCCGCCCGCCCGCCGGGGACGAGGGCTGTGGTGCTGGCGCACGCCTTCGTCACCGGCGGCGCGCCCAGCGACAGCGAGCGGGACATCGCGGTGGGCGGGGTGGCGAGCGTGCCGGCCGCCCTCTTCGAGGGCGTGCACTACGCGGCGCTCGGTCACCTGCACGGCGCCCAGACGCTCGCTCCGCACCTGCGCTACAGCGGTTCCCCGCTCGCCTACTCCTTCTCCGAGGCCCGCCAGCGCAAGACCATGTGGCTGGTGGAGCTGGCCGCCGACGGTTCGGTGGCCGCCGAGCGGGTGGACTGCCCGGTCCCCCGGCCGCTGGCCTGCCTGCGCGGCCGGCTGGAGGAGCTGCTGGCGGATCCGGAGCTGGCGGAGCACGAGGGGTCCTGGGTGCAGGTCACCCTCACCGATCCGGGCCGCCCCGCCGAGCCGATGGAGCGACTGCGCCGGCGCTTCCCGCACACCCTGCAGCTGCTCTTCGAGCCGGCCGAGCAGCCGGCCGGCCCGCCCGCCTCCTACGCCGCGCGGGTCCGCGGGCGCACCGACCTGGAGGTCGCCGAGAACTTCGTGCGGCACGTGCGTCCGGGCACCGAGCCGGACGCCGGCGAGCTCGGCTGGCTGCGCGAGGGCTTCGAGCAGGTCCGCACCGACGAGGACCGCCGCCAGGAGCTGCCCCGATGAGACTCCACCAGCTGACCGTCACCGCCTTCGGCCCCTTCGCCGGCCGCGAGCGGGTCGACTTCGACGCCCTCGCCACCGGCGGCCTCTTCCTGCTGCGCGGCGCCACCGGGGCCGGCAAGAGCAGCGTGCTGGACGCGGTCTGCTTCGCGCTCTACGGCGAGTTGCCGGGCAGCCGGCGGGCCAACCGGATGCGCAGCGACCACGCCGACCCGCACCTGCTCACCGAGGTCCGCCTGGAGCTGACGCTGGGCGGGCGCCGGCTGGAGATCACCCGGCTCCCCGAGCAGCGCCGCCCCAAGAAGCGCGGCACCGGCTGGACCACCGAGAAGCCGCAGACCCTGCTGCGCGAGTGGGTCGCCGACGCCGGCGAGGGCCGGCCCGGCTGGCGCGGCGCCAGCCGCTCGCACCAGGAGACCGGCGAGGAGATCCTGCGGCTGGTGGGGATGAGCCGCGAGCAGTTCTGCCAGGTCGTCCTGCTGCCGCAGGGCGACTTCGCCCGGTTCCTGAAGGCCGACGCGACCCAGCGCGGCGAGCTGCTGGGCAGGCTCTTCGACACCGCCCGGTTCGGGCGGTTGGAGGGCTGGCTGGGCGAGCGGCGCCGCGAGCAGGAG
>NZ_BAAALF010000215.1:0-12844 GCF_039528135.1 Kitasatospora nipponensis
GCCACCCCCCGAGGGAGGTGGCCGGCCCGGCGGTCGGCCGTACTGCGCGGTGCGGGGTCAGTCGGTGGCGATGGCCGCCAGGACGTTCATCCGACCGGCCCGGAAGGCCGGCAGCAGCGCGGCCAGCAGGCCGACCAGCGCGGACAGCAGCAGGATCACCACGATCGTGGTCGTCGGGACCGTCAGCACGCTCAGGCCCTGGCCCTTGAGCACCTGCTGGGCCGTGATGCCCCAGGCCAGGCCCAGTCCGGTGCCGAGCACCGCGCCGAAGACCGCGATCACCACGGACTCCAGCCGGATCATCCGGCGCAGCTGGCGGCGGGAGAGGCCGATCGCCCGCAGCAGCCCGATCTCCCGGGTCCGCTCCACCACCGAGAGCGCCAGCGTGTTGACCACGCCGAGCACGGCGACCGTGATGGCCAGGCCGAGCAGCCCGTAGATCAGGTAGAGCAGGGTGTTGACCTGGTCCTGGACGATCTTCTTGTAGCCCGCCTGGTCCTGCACCGAGACCTGCGGGTAGGCGGAGAGCGCGTCCTGGAGGGCGGAGAAGGTCTTCTCGACGTCGGTGCCGGCGGCGGCCTTGCCGAAGAAGGCCACGTCGGTCGGCAGCTGGGCGGCCGGGACCACCTGGCTCACCGTGTCGATGCTGGTGTAGAAGTGGCGGTCGAAGATCTGGTTGCCACTGGTGGTGATCACCGCGACCGGCAGGCTCTGGGTGCGGCCCTTGCCGTAGTCGACGGTCAGCTTGTCACCGACGCTCAGGTGGTTGTCGGTGGCGAAGCTCTGGTCGACCGAGATGCCGCCGGTGAAGGCCGCGTCCGCGCTGCCGGCGAAGACCGGGAAGTGGAAGTCCTGGGCGAAGGTCGGCGTGACCGCCGCCACCATGATGTCCGCGGACTTGCCGCCCGGCGCGGTGACGGTCGCCGGGATCTCCTTCTGCTCGGTGACGTGGTCGATGCCCGAGGTGCCCTTGGCCGCGGCCACCATCGCCGGGGTCAGGCCGCTGTTGTTGGCGATGACGATGTAGTCGGCGCCGACCTGCTTGTCGATCTCGTCGCTGGTCGAGCTGACGATCGAGGAGGTCAGCACCGAGGCGCCGGTGACCAGGGCCAGGCCGATCATCAGGGCGGCGGCGGTCGCGCCGGTGCGGCGCGGGTTGCGCAGCGCGTTGCGCTGGGCCAGCTTGCCGGACGGGCCGAACAGGGCCGGCAGCGCCGCCCCGAGCCCGCGGACCAGCACGGCGGCCAGCAGCGGGCCGAGCACCACGAAGCCGATCAGCGTGAGCACCACGCCCAGGCCCAGCAGCGAGCCGCCGGTGGCCGCCTTGCTCGACGTGCCGCCGGCCACCAGCAGGCCGCCGCCACCGAGGGTGAGCACCAGGCCGATGACGATCCGGACCCGGTTGCCCGCGCCGTCCACCGGGGCGCCGTGCTCGCGCAGGGCGGCCATCGGCGAGATCTTGCCGGCCCGGCGGGCCGGGAAGAAGGCCGCCAGCACGGTGATCACGATGCCGACCAGGTAGGAGGCGATCGGGACGCTCGCGGTGAACACCAGCGAGGACGCGATGTTCATCCCGGCGGCCTTCATCAGCTTGATCAGCAGCTCGGCCAGCCCCAGCCCGGCCACCATGCCGAGGGTGGAGCCGATCACGCCGAGCAGCAGCGCCTCGATGAGCACCGAGCGGTTGACCTGGCTGCGGCTGCCCCCCAGGGCGCGCATCAGGCCGATCTCCCGGGTGCGCTGGGCGACCAGCATGGAGAAGGTGTTGATGATCAGGAAGCCGCCGACCAGCAGCGAGACACCGGCGAAGCCGAGCATCACGTACTTCATGAAGTTGAGGAAGGTGCCGACGCCCTTGGCGCCGTCCGCCTTCTGCTCGTCGGCCGTCTTGACCTGGAAGGTGCCGCCCAGCGAGGCGGTGACCTCGGCCTTGAGCTGGTCGTTGGTCTTGCTGCCGTCGCCGAACGCCTCGATCGAGGTGTAGGCGGCGGAGTCGTCGAGCAGGTCGTGCTGCGCGGTCGGCAGGTCCGTGAAGGCCAGCGCCGCACCGGGGTTGGTGCCGACGAAGGTGGCGATCCCGGAGATCGTGTAGTCGAAGGTGCCGTTGACGTTGATCACGCGGATCGGGTCGCCGAGGCCGAGCTTGCCCTTGCTGGCGGTGTCCGCGTCGATCATCATCTGCTTGGCGCCGACCGGCGCGCTACCCGAGGTGATCTTCATCGGCGAGCGCGGCGACGGCGTCCAGGCGCCGACGATGGTCGGCGCGCCACCGGTCGGACCGGCCGCCTTGTTCGTCTTCGGGTTGACCAGGGTGGCGTCGAGCACGGTGACGTCACCGATGGCGGTCTTCACGCCCGGCAGGCCGGCGACCTGCTGGAGGGTGGCGGCCGGCAGGGTCGGCGTCCTGCCGCCGGCGTCCTGCTGGTTGGCGCCGCCCTTCTCCGGCTTGGCCGGACTGACCGCGACGTCGGAGGCGGTGGAGGCGAAGAGCTTGTCGAAGGTACTGGTGGCGGTGTTGGAGAACACCAGGGTGCCGGAGACGAAGGCGACCGACAGCACCACCGCGATCAGGGAGAGCACCATCCGGCCCTTGTGGGCGAAGAAGCTCCGTAGTGATGTCTTGAGCAGCATGAGTTCTGGCCCCGTCTCAGCTGGTGCGCTTGCCGTCGAAGCGGCGCATGCGCTCGAGGACGGAGTCGGCGGTCGGAGCGTGCATCTCGTCGACGATCACGCCGTCGGCCAGGAAGAGCACCCGGTCCGCGTAGCTGGCGGCGACGGGGTCGTGGGTGACCATGACGATGGTCTGGCCCAGCTCGTCCACCGAGCGGCGCAGGAAGCTCAACACCTCGGCGCCGGAGCGCGAGTCGAGGTTACCGGTCGGCTCGTCACCGAAGATGATCTCCGGGCGGGCGGCCAGCGCACGGGCCACCGCGACGCGCTGCTGCTGGCCACCGGAGAGCTGGGTCGGCCGGTGCTTGAGCCGGTCGGCCAGACCGACGGTCTCCACCACCTGGTCCAGCCAGGCCGGGTCGGCCTTGCGACCTGCTATGTCCATCGGCAGCGTGATGTTCTCCATCGCGTTGAGCGTCGGGAGCAGGTTGAAGGACTGGAAGATGAAGCCGATCTTGTCCCGGCGCAGGCGGGTCAGCTGCTTGTCCTTGAGACCGGTGATCTCGGTGTCACCGATCCAGATCCGCCCCTCGGTGACCGTGTCCAGCCCGGCCAGGCAGTGCATCAACGTGGACTTGCCGGACCCGGAGGGGCCCATGATCGCGGTGAACCGGCCGCGCTGGATGTCGACATCCACTGCGTCGAGCGCCGTCACCCGGGTCTCCCCGGTGCCGTACGCCTTCGTCACCTGCCGAGCGGAGGCGGCACTGGCCGACGGGCCGCCCGGGTTCTCGGATGTCTGCACGGCTGCGGATGCCGTCGTCACTGGTTGCTCCTAGGTCGATTGTCCCCCGGCTCGACCCCCGGCAGACGGAGGTGAGCTGACAACACCAACCTAGAGGGCACAGGCCAACGGATCGTCATCCGCCGGGAGGAGCCGGGATGACGACAGCAGTACGGGTCGGCGTACGGCTCCCCCTAGGGGACTAGGGCGCGGGTATCAGGGACGGCCGGCGGGGGTCCGTTCACGGTGGTCGCGGCGGCCGCGGGGCGGGCCGGTGGGGGGTGCACGGAGGGGGCGGGTGGGGACTACGGATGGGGCGGGTGGGGACGGTGGGCGCCGGCGGCGGGCGGGTGCGGGGTAGGGCCGCGGGCGGGTGCGGGGTAGGGCCGCGGGCGGGTGCGGGGTAGGGCCGCGGGAGGCCCCGGCGGGCTCGGGCCTTCCTCCGCGGACCTCCGCGGGCGAAACCGGTCACGATGCGCCGGAACCGTCGTACGCCTGCATCAACTCTGCTACAACCGGCCCCGCAGCGGCCCCGGGCCGGATGCGACACGCCCGGATCGGGCATCCTCGGGGACATGAACACGTGGCAGCAGGGCCGCCCGAGCGGCGGTGGCAGCGGATACGGCGGCCAGGGCGGGTACGGCGGCCAGGGCGGCGCGGCCGGCGCCGGGTTCACCCGCGGCACGGTCAAGCTGGTCGACGGCAGCACGGTCTACCTGACCGACGCCACCGGCAACATCATCAAGGTCACCACCGGGGACGCCACCAAGGTCCAGGTGACCCAGGACGGCAAGGTGGCCGACCTGCAGCCCGGCCAGAGCGTGACGGTGGTCGGCAAGCCGGACGGCGCCGGCGGGTACACCGCCTCGCAGCTCACCGAGGGCGGCGCGGCGGCCGGCGGCGCCGGTGGCTTCGGCGGGTTCGGCGGCGGCGGCTTCGGCGGCGGCTCGGGCGGCACCACCGGCGGCTGACGGTCCGCCCGCGACGGTGCGCAACTGACGCCGCGTCGGGCGCCGATGGGGCATCAGCACCCGTCGGCGCCCGGCGCGTTGGCGTGCCGTGGTGGTGCGTCGCTGGTCACGATCGCGGATCCACCGGAACAAGCCCTAGGTAAACCCCCTGGAGATCGGCCAGAATATGCGGCGGCCAGGCCGTCGGCCTGCCGCCTTCTCATCGACGTTTCCACGGGGGACACGTGTCCACTCCTGCTCCGCAGGCGCCGGCCCGCAAGGGGTCGCAAGCCGCCATCGGGTGGCTGCTCAGCATCGCCTTCAACGCCGTCGCGCCGATCCTGATCTACAACGCGGCGCACGACCACGGCTTCGACGACTTCACCTCGATCCTGCTCTCCGGGCTCGGACCGGTGGTCGACATCGTGATCTACCTGGCCTGGCACCGCCGGGTCGACGAGTTCGCGATCATCTCGCTGCTCTTCGTCGCGCTGACCGGGATCGTCTCGTTCATCGGCCCGCACGACGCCCGGCTGCTGCTCGTCAAGGACTCGGCGATCACCGGTCTCTTCGGTGTGGTCTGCCTGCTGTCGCTGGCCGCGCCCAGACCGCTGATGTTCTACTTCGGCCGCAAGTTCGCCACCGACGGCACCCCCGAGCAGGCCGCCTGGTGGAACGGCCTGTGGCAGTACGAGGGCTTCCGGCTGGTCCAGCGCAACCTCACCATCGGCTGGGGCGTCGGCTACCTGGCCGAGGCGGCCGCGCGGGTGGCGCTGGTCTACACGCTCTCGCACGGGCAGATGGTCACCGTGAACAACATCCTGCCGTACGTGGTCACCGGCGCCCTGGTCTTCTGGACGATCACCTACGCCCGCCGCTCGCAGGCCCAGGGGGCCGCCCGCGCGGCCGCCGCGGCCGCCGGTGGTGCCGTTGGTGCGGGTGGGGCGGGAGTGGATGCCGCGCTCGGCTGAGCCGGCGCCGGAACGGGCGAAACGGACGGTGTGAACACGGAGGACCGCCGCGTTCATCCGGCTCTCATCTGTCAGACGTAGCCTCCCGGGGCCATCATCCGATGGGACGACAAGCCCAGGACCCGGGAGGCGGACCCGTGAACCAAGGGACTGTGCCCACCATGACGAGCCCGACCGGCCCCGCGTCGCTCACCCCGCTCGCACCACACGCCCCCGTCGCACCGGCCCACGGCGGCCGGTCCTCGGGCGAGGCCTTCCTGCTCGTCGTCGACGACGAGCCGAACATCCGCGAGCTGCTCTCGGCCTCGCTGCGCTTCTCCGGCTTCCGGGTCGAGTCGGCGGCCACCGGCGAGGAGGCGCTCAGCGCGATCGCGGTGGAGCGCCCCGACCTCGTGGTGCTCGACGTGATGCTGCCCGACCTGGACGGCTTCACGGTGGTCGAGCGGCTGCGCGAGCAGACCCGCCGCCAGCAGATCGCCAACCCCGCGGGCCTGGCGGCGCGGCCCGGTCGGCCGCGCCCGGCCGACCACCTGCCGGTGCTCTTCCTGACGGCCAAGGACGGCACCGAGGACAAGGTGCACGGCCTGGCGGCCGGCGCCGACGACTACGTCACCAAGCCGTTCAGCCTGGAGGAGCTGATCGCCCGGATCCGGGCGATCCTGCGCCGGGCCGGCGGTCCGGCCGAGGACGGCCGGCTGACCGTCGCCGACCTGACCCTCGACCCGCTTGCGCACGAGGTCACCCGGGACGGGCGCCCGATCTCGCTCTCGCCCACCGAGTTCAAGCTGCTGCACTACCTGATGGCCAACGTCGGCCGGGTGGTCTCCAAGGCGCAGATCCTGGACCACGTCTGGGCCTACGACTTCGGCGGCGACCTGAGCATCGTCGAGTCCTACATCTCCTACCTGCGCCGCAAGCTCGACTCGGGGCCGGACCACGGGCCCAAGCTGATCCACACGGTGCGCGGCATCGGGTACGCGCTGCGGCGGCCGCCGCAGCAGCCGCAGGACTGAGGCGCGCGTGGTGCGGGAACGGTCGGGGGCCGCCGAGTCGGCGGAGTCCGCGGATGCGCCGGGTACGCGGGCGGCGCGGGTCCGGACGGCACTCGGCCGGGCGGCGCGCCGGCTGCGCCCGCGGCCGGGCGCGCTGCGACCCGCCGCGCTCTGGCGCGGCACCGGGCGGCTCTCGTTGCGCGCCCGCCTGCTGGCGCTGACCCTGGTGCTGGTGACCACCGGCCTGCTGGTCAGCGACGTGGTGGTGCTGGGGACCGTGCGCAGTCAGCTCACCGCGCGGATCGACCAGCAGCTGGAGCGCTTCGGCCAGCCACTGGCGCACCGGTCGGGGCAGCGCTCCGGCGCGGGCGGCAACGGTGGTGGCAGTGTTCCGGCGGGTTCCGACGTGCGCGGCGGCTGGCTCTTCGGGTTCGACCCCGGACTCTTCGCGGCCGCCTCCTCCGGTGCACCCGCCTCGCCCGGTGCGAGCCCGTCGCTGAGCCCGTCCCTGAACCCGTCGCCGAGCCCGTCGCCGAACCCGTCCGCCGGCGCGAGCAGTGCCGCCCGGCGCTCCTTGGCGCAGGCCGGCCTGCCCAGCCTCTTCGAGGTCCGGATGCTGGCGGCCGACGGCAGCGTGCAGCGGGTGTTCCGCCAGCCGATCGCCGAGACCGACCCGGGCCCCCTGCTGACCGGGCTGACCGGCCCGGCCCTGGCGGCCCACCTCGGCACGCCGTTCGACGTGCCCGGCGAGCACGGCGGCGGGCGCTGGCGGACGCTGATCCTGCCGATCCAGCGCTCCACCGCGAGTGGCCGCGATGCGGGCGGCACGCCGTCCGCGGGTGGCACGCCGTCCGTGACCCCCTCGCCCGGCGCGACTCCGGCGGCCTCCGTCCCCTCCGCCGCAGCCGCGGCCACTCCCACCCCGGACGCCGCCTCGCCCACGGCCTCCGGCACCGCATCCGCCGCCTCGACCGCGCCCGCCTCGTACGTGCTGGTCGCGGTCTCGCTCGACGAAGTGGACGCCACCGTGGAGAAGCTGCACGACGGCTTCCTGGCGATCGGCGCCGCCGTGCTGCTGCTGATCGCCGCGCTCGGCGCCTTCGCGGTGCGGGCCGGACTGGCGCCGCTGCGCCGGATCGAGCAGGGCACCGAACTGATCGCGGGCGGTGAACTCTCCTACCGGATGCCCGAGCTGGCGCCCGGGACCGAGGTGGGCCGGCTCTCGCTGGCGCTCAACGGGATGCTCGACCAGATCGAGTCGGCGTTCGCCGCCCGCGCCGAGTCCGAGGCCCGGATGCGCACCTTCGTCGCGGACGCCTCGCACGAGCTGCGCACCCCGCTGGCCGGGATCCGCGGCTTCGCCGAGCTCTACCGGATGGGCGCGCTGCGCTCCGAGGCGGACGTGAAGCGGACCATGGACCGGATCGAGAGCGAGGCGGTCCGGATGGGCGGTCTGGTCGAGGACCTGCTGACCCTGGCCCGCCTCGACGAGGAGCGCCCGCTGGACCTGGCGCCGATGGACCTGCGCACGCTGGCCGCCGACGCGCTGCACGACCTGACCGCGCTCGACCCGACCCGCCCGGTGGCCCTCACCGGCCCCGGCGGCACCGGCGCACCGGGCGCCGCCGCCGTCCTGGGGGACGAGGCGCGGCTGCGCCAGGTGGTCACCAACCTGGTCGGCAACGCGGTCAAACACACCCCGCCGGGCACCGCCGTGCGGATAGGCGTGGGCGCCGACGCCGACGGCTGCGTCCTCGAAGTGGCCGACTCCGGGCCAGGCTTGACCCCTGATCAGGCCACCAAGATCTTCCAGCGGTTCTACCGTGTCGACGCCTCCCGCAGCCGCCACGAGGGCGGTGGCGCGGGCCTGGGCCTGGCCATCGCGGCCGCCCTCACCCGGGCCCACGGCGGCACCCTGACCCTGGACACCGTCCCCGCCCAGGGAGCGACCTTCCGCCTCTCGCTCCCTCGGTCGAGTGGCGGTTAGACGAACCCTCCTGCCGGCCGCCATCAGTGTGTGACCGTACGGACACGGCTTGTGCCACCGTGGCCCGGCCGCACAGGAGGAGGCCGTGGTGCCCGAGGGTCCGGCCAAGGGCTTCGTGATCGGTCCGGACGTCACCGGTGGTCCGACCGTCCGGCCGGTCTGACGGCGTTCCCGCTCCCGCTCGCGCTCACACCCCCTCCTTCACGTTCCCTCCATCACACCCCCCTGGCGCACGCTTCCGAACGGGCGTGCGCCATACTGTCGACAGAGCTTGTGAACGTGTTCACGTTCACAAGCGGACAAGCTTGCCCGCATTGGTGCCGTTCACGTCGAAGGGTCCCTTTGTCGGGTAGGTCGGGCAGGATTCTGGGTTAAATCAGTCCGAACCGGACAGAGTGCCGCAAGGGAGAGGGTGCAGTGGAGCTAGCAGTCGCTCACGAGACCATCGCGCGATGGCAGTTCGGGGTCACCACCGTCTACCACTTCCTCTTCGTGCCGCTGACGATCAGTCTGGCCGCGCTGGTGGCCGGACTGGAGACCGCGTGGGTGCGGACGGGCAAGGAGAAGTACTTCCACGCCACCAAGTTCTGGGGCAAGCTCTTCCTGATCAACATCGCCATGGGCGTGGTGACCGGGATCGTCCAGGAGTTCCAGTTCGGGATGAACTGGTCGGACTACTCGCGCTTCGTCGGGGACGTCTTCGGGGCGCCGCTGGCGATGGAGGCGCTGATCGCGTTCTTCTTCGAGTCCACCTTCATCGGACTGTGGATCTTCGGCTGGGACAAGCTGCCGAAGAGGATCCACTGCGCCTGCATCTGGATGGTGGCGCTGGGCACCGTGCTCTCGGCCTACTTCATCCTGGCCGCCAACTCCTGGATGCAGCACCCGGTGGGCTACGTCGTCGACCCGGTGACCAAGCGGGCCCAGCTGACCGACATCGGGCAGGTGCTCTTCCAGGACACCACGCTGGTGGTGGTCTTCCACACGCTCACCGCGGCCTTCCTGACCGGCGCCGCCTTCATGGTCGGCATCGCCTCGTACCACCTGTGGAAGGCCAAGCGGCGGCCGGCGGAGGTCGACCGCCGCAAGACGGCCGCGATGCGCACCTCGCTGCGGCTGGGCCTGGTGGTGGCGGTGATCGCGGGCCTGGGCACCGCGATCAGCGGGGACACCCTGGCCAAGGTGATGTTCGAGCAGCAGCCGATGAAGATGGCCGCCGCCGAGGCGCTCTGGGACACCCAGGCACCCGCGCCCTTCTCGATCTTCGCGGTCGGGGACGTCAACCAGGGGCACAACTCGGTGGAGTTGGAGATCCCGGGGATACTCTCCTTCCTCGCCAAGAGCGACTTCAGCTCCGCGGTGCCGGGCATCAACGACACCGCCGCCGCCGAGGCCGCGAAGTACGGTGGCCGGCCGACCGACTACATCCCCAGCATCTTCGTCACCTACTGGGGCTTCCGGTTGATGATCGGCTTCGGGATGACCTCCTTCGTCGCCGCGCTGATCGGTCTGTGGACCACCCGCAAGCGCCGCTTCCTGGCGCCGGAGTTCCGCACCGGCGATGACGAGCCGCCGCGGCTGATGCTCACCCGCAGCCGGGAGATGGGGCCGCTGCTGACCCGGTGGAGCTGGCGGATCGGGATCCTCACCATGGGCTTCCCGCTGGTCGCCAACAGCTTCGGGTGGATCTTCACCGAGATGGGCCGCCAGCCCTGGGCCGTCTTCGGGCTGATGACCACGGCCGGCGCGGTCTCGCCGAACGTCGGCGTGCCCACCCAGGTGCTCGCCTTCTGCACCTTCACCGCGCTCTACGCGGTGCTCGCGGTGATCGAGGTCCGGCTGCTTGCAAAGTTTGCAAAGCCCGGTCCGGACGTCGACGAGCGCCCGCCGGCCAAGGACCCCACACTGCGCGGGCCCGACGCCGACGAGGACGCCGACAAGCCGCTCGCGTTCGCCTACTGAGCCCGGGGGAGAGGGAATCATGCAACTCCACGACGTCTGGTTCGTCCTGATCGCGGTCCTGTGGACCGGCTACTTCTTCCTCGAGGGCTTCGACTTCGGCATCGGCGTCCTGACCAGGGTGCTGGCCCGCGACCGGGCCGAGCGCCGGGTCCTGATCAACACCATCGGCCCGGTCTGGGACGGCAACGAGGTCTGGCTGCTCACCGCCGGCGGCGCCACCTTCGCCGCCTTCCCGGACTGGTACGCCACCCTCTTCAGCGGCTTCTACCTCCCGCTGCTGCTGATCCTGGTCTGCCTGATCGTGCGCGGCGTCGCCTTCGAGTACCGGCACAAGCGCGCCGAGGAGCGCTGGCAGCGCGGCTGGGAGCACGCGATCTTCTGGACCTCGCTGCTGCCCGCCTTCCTGTGGGGCGTGGCCTTCGCGAACATCGTGCACGGCGTGGCCATCGACGCGCAGAAGAACTACGTCGGCGGCCTCGGCGACCTGCTGAACCCGTACGCGATCCTCGGCGGCCTGGTCACGCTGACGCTCTTCACCTTCCACGGCGCGGTCTTCGCCGCGCTCAAGACGGTCGGCGACATCCGCGTCCGGGCCCGGGCGACGGCCGGGCGGCTCGGGCTGGTCACCGCGGTGCTGGCGCTGGTCTTCCTGAGCTGGACCCAGGCGCACCAGGGCACCGGCTGGAGCCTGGCCGCCCTGGTGGTGGCCGTGCTCGCGCTCCTCGGCGCGCTGGTGGCGAACCGGCTGGCCCGCGAGGGCTGGGCCTTCACGCTCTCCGGGCTGACCATCGTGGGCGCCGTCGCGATGCTCTTCCTGGCGCTCTTCCCGGACGTGATGCCCTCCACCCTCGACCCCGCCTACAGCCTGACCGTCACCAACGCCGCCTCCTCGCCCTACACGCTCAAGCTGATGACCGTCGTGGCCGCGGTCTTCACCCCGCTCGTGCTGCTCTACCAGGGGTGGACGTACTGGGTCTTCCGCAAGCGGATCGGCGTCCAGCACATCCCCGCGGCGGAGCACGCCCCGGCCCCGGCCGTCGAGGGCTGAGCACCATGAAGCCCATCGACCCGCGCCTGCTGGACCACGCCCGGGCCACCCGCGCCTTCCTGGCCTGCTCGGTCCTGCTGGGCGCGCTCGGTGCGCTGCTGATCCTCGCCCAGGCCACCCTGATCGCCGAGATCGTGGTGCGCTGCTTCCAGCGCGGCCAGGGCCCGGCCGCGCTGGCCGGCCCGCTGCTGCTGCTCGCCGCCACCGCGCTCGGCCGGGCCGCGGTCGCCCACCTCACCGAGCTGGCCGCGCACCGCTGCGCGGCCCGGGTCAAGTCGACGCTGCGCGGCCGGCTGCTGGAGCACGCCACGGCGCTGGGCCCCTCCTACCTGGCCGGGCGGCGCAGCGGCGAGCTGACCGCGCTCGCCACCCGGGGCGTCGACGCGCTGGACGACTACTTCGCCCGCTACCTGCCGCAGCTGGCGCTCGCGGTGGTGGTCCCGGTGGTGCTGCTGGCCAGGATCCTGGGCGCGGACTGGGTCTCGGCCGCGATCATCGCCGGCACGCTGCCGCTGATCCCGCTCTTCATGGTGCTGATCGGCTGGGCCACCCAGTCCCGGATGGACCGTCAGTGGCGCTCGCTGGCCCGGCTCTCGCACCACTTCCTGGACGTGGTCGGCGGGTTGCCCACCCTCAAGGTCTTCAACCGGGCCAGGGCGCAGGCCGCGACCATCGCCCGGATCACCGACGAGTACCGCCGGGCCACCCTGCGCACCCTGCGGATCGCCTTCGTCTCCTCCTTCGCGCTGGAGCTGCTGGCCACCCTCTCGGTGGCGCTGGTCGCGGTCTCGGTGGGCTTCCGCCTGGTGGACGGCTCGCTCGACCTGGAGACCGGGCTGCTGGTGCTGGTGCTGGCCCCCGAGGTCTACCTCCCGCTGCGTCAGGTCGGCGCGCTCTACCACTCCAGCGCGGAGGGGCTGGCGGCGGCCGAGGCGGTCTTCGAGGTGCTGGAGACCCCGCTGCCGCGCGTCGGGACCGCGCCCGCCCCCGACCTGGCGGGCGCGGTGGTGGAGGTGACGGGGCTGACCGTCGGTTACCCGGGCCGCCCGGCCCCCGCCCTGGACGGCGCCCGGCTCACCCTGGAGCCGGGTACCACCACCGCGCTCACCGGTCCCAGCGGCGCGGGCAAGAGCACGCTGCTCGCGGTGCTCTTCGGCTTCGTGCGGCCGTCCGCCGGCGCGGTGCTGATCACCGCCGCGGACGGCACCCGGTACGACCTGGCCGAGCTCGACCCGGCCTCCTGGCGGGCGCAGGTCGCCTGGGTGCCGCAGCGTCCGCAGCTCTTCGCCGGGACGGTCGCGCAGAACGTCCGGCTGGGCCGGCCGGCGGCCGACGACACCGAGGTGCGGGCGGCGCTGGTCGCGGAGCACGCGCTGGAGTTCGTCGAGCGTCTTCCGCAGGGCCTGCGGACCCCGCTCGGCGAGGGCGGCGCCGGACTGTCGGGCGGCCAGCAGCAGCGCATCGCGCTGGCCCGCGCGCTGGCCGGCACCGACCCGCGCCTGGTCCTGCTGGACGAGCCGACCGCCGGACTGGACCCGGC
>NZ_BAAALF010000216.1:0-12725 GCF_039528135.1 Kitasatospora nipponensis
AGCAGGGCCCCGCCCAGCCCGGCCAGGGCGGCGCGCGGCACCGCGCCGCCCGGGGCCGAGGTCTCCCACTCGGTGTCCGCCGGGGTGCGCACCACCCGCCACAGCAGCCGCTCGCGCAGGCCCAGGCCCGCGGCGTCCGCGTGGGCCAGCAGCTGGTCGGCGAAGCGCTCGGCGACGCCCGGGGCGTGCCAGTCGAAGCGCAGCTGGGAGGGCACGGTCACGGTGAGGGTGACGGCCTCGTGCTGCTCGTCGGGGCGCTGCGAGGCGTCGTCGGGGCGCAGCACCTGCACGGTGGGGCGCTCGCAGAGCCGGGCGGGCCGGCCGAACAGGGCGTCGAGCTCCTCGGCGCGGTCGGCGGCGTGCAGCACGGTGCGCTGCGCGGCGGCGGCCGGGCGCGGGCCGCGCAGCGCCAGCAGCACGCTGAACCGGCCCGGTGCCTCGGGGTCGCCGGCGGCCGGGCGGAGCACCAGGTCGGCGTCGGCCGGGTCCTGCTCGACGCGGGTGCCGAAGCGGAACGCCACCCCGCGCTGCTCGCAGCGCCGGTACACCGCCTCGGCCAGCGCGCGCATCCCGCCGCGCACGGACCAGACGCCGAAGCTCTGCTCCATGTAGGGGATCACGGTGGCGCCGGCCGGGGCGCTGCGCGGGTCGAGGCCGAAGCGCAGCGCGTACTCGGTCAGCAGCGCGGTCAGCCCGGGGTGGGCGGCCAGCTCGCGCCTGGCCACCTCGTCCAGGGTGGGGGCCTGGGCGCCGAGCAGCCGGGCCAGGCCGCGGCGGGGCGGCGCGGGGTAGGGATCGGTGCCCAGGGCCGCGCGGGCGGCCGGGTCGGCGGGCAGCGGCTCCTCCAGCAGCGGTCGGCGGGTGGCCTCCCAGACGGCGCGCCCGCGGTTGGTCACCGCGCCCCAGCGCTCGCCGGCGCCCGGCCCGAAGGCCGCGTCCAGTTCCTGGGCGACCTTGCCGCGTGAGGCGTTCGGCAGGGTCAGCTCGGTGCCGTCGGCGAACAGGTGCCGGCTCTGCGGATCGACCGGGGCGAGCTCGACCAGCTCCTCCAGCGGCTCCCGGCCGGTCTTCAGCGCCAGGTCGCGGTAGACGGCGGGCAGGGTGAGCAGGGTCGGGCCGGTGTCGAAGGCGAAGCCGTCGCGCCGGTAGCGGCCGAGCATGCCGCCGTAGGTCCCGGCGGCCTCGCAGACCGTCACCCGGTGGCCGACGGTGGCCAGTCGTGCCGCCGCGGCCAGTCCGCTGATACCCGCTCCGATGATGACGATCCGTGCCATAGCGGCCGATCCTAGGCCCTGCGGCGACGTGGGCTCACGCGCGGGCCGTACCGGGAAGTCGGCCTGGTCGACTTCCCGGTACGGCCCGGTACGGAAGTCGCGTCAGGCGGCGGCCTCCCGCCCCAGCGCGGTGGCCACGGCCGCCGCGAAGCCGTCGGGGTTGTCGAGCATCAGGTTGTGGCCGCAGTCCGCGACCGGCAGCAGGAGCACGCCCGGGCCGGGCAGCTGGGCCGCGCCGTCCGCCGCCGGGTAGAGGTAGGCCCTCGGCACCGTCAGCCCCAGCAGCAGCTCGCGGACGGTCGGCCGGGTGCCGCGGGCGCCCTCGGCGGCCTGCGCCGCGGTGCGGTGCAGCGCCACCCGTCCGGCCAGTCGCATGGTGGACCACCAGTGCGGCCCGACCAGCTCGCGCACCTCGCGCCAGCCGCCGGCCAGGAACTCCTCCTCGGTGAACGAGGCGATGCCGCTGCTGCCCGGGCGCCTGGAGGGCACCACCGGGTCGAGGTTGGCGTCCGCCAGCACCAGGCGGGAGACCAGCTCGGGGTGGCGGGCCGCCAGCACGACCGCCACCGCGCCGCCCATGCTGTGCCCCACCAGCTCCACGCCGGTGGCCCCGGCCGCGCGCAGCGCGGCGGCGACCGCGTCGGCGTGGTCCTCCAGGGTGTAGCCGAAGTCGGTCGGCCGGTCGCTGATCCCGAAGCCGAGCAGGTCCAGCAGGAGCGAGCGGCGGCCGGCCAGCAGCGGGTGGACGGCGGTGGCGGCGAAGTAGGGCGCCGAACTCGCGCCGAGTCCGTGCAGGTAGACCCGGGCGGGCTCGGCGCCGGGCAACTCGACCCAGCGGATCAGGTCACCCTGCTCGGTGACGGGGGCGGCGCGCACGGCGGACTCCATTCGTGGTCGGATGTGATGCATCGAGAGCAAGATACCTCGTGATCGAGGTATGGCACAGTGAGTTCCATGCTGAAGCTCGCGATCCTCGGATTCCTCTACGAGCAGCCGTTGCACGGGTACGAGCTGCGCCGCCACCTCGCCGCCCTGACCGGGCACGTCCGCCCGATCAGCGACGGCACCCTCTACCCGGCGATCAAGCGCCTGGAGACGGCCGGCCTGCTGCGCCGCGAGACCGAGCCCGGCAGCGTGGCGGCCCCGCGGCACACCCTGCACCTGACCGCCCGCGGCCGGGCCGAGCTGCTGGCCGTGCTGAGCGAGCCGGACGAGCTGGACATCAGCGACGAGAACCGTTGGTTCACCCTGCTGGCCTTCCTGCGCCACCTGCCCGACCCGGCCGCCCAGCGCGCGGTGCTCACCCGCCGGCTGGCCTTCCTGCGGACCCCGGCCAGCTTCTTCTACGCGGGCGACCGCCCGATGAGCGCCGAGGAGCCGGCGGACCCCTTCCGGCGCGGGGTGCTGCTGATCGCCCGGGCCACCACCACGGCCGAGCTGGCCTGGCTGGAGGAGACCCTGGCGGCGCTGGCGGAGGTCGAGCGGGCCGGCTGAGCGGGTGCCCGGGGCAGCCGCCCGGGCGCACCGGGGCGACTTGTCAGTGGTGGACGTCAGCATGGAGGCACGTGGGTCAGCAGGCCCGCGCCGTCCGCTTCGGCCAGGGGGAGAAGACCATGACCGTCACCGACCTCCCGAACGAGATTCCGCTGCGCTCCGTCGACGTCCACCCGGTCCTGCTGAAGGCCGGGGCCCCGCCCGCCGCTCGTGATCTGCTGGCCCAGGCGCACCGCACCCTGGTGCGGGCCGGCGCCGCCGAGGACCCCTTGGAGCGGTACGCCACCGCCCACCTCGCCGCCCTGCGCACCACCGCCGCCGTGCTCGCCGTGCGCGGGCGCCCGGAGACCAACCCGCGCCGCCGCAAGGCGATCCGCAGCGCCTGGGAGGTGCTGCCCGAGGTCGCCCCCGAACTGGCCGAGTGGGCCGTCTACTTCGCGGCGGGCGCGCGAAAACGCGCGGCCGCCGAGGCGGGCCTGGCCGGTGCGGCCAGCGCCCGGGACGCCGACGACCTGGTGCGCAACACCGCGTTCTTCCTGCGTCTGGTCGAGCACGTGTTGCAGATCAGCGGCGACCCACAGATCATCGGCAAGCCCGAGGGGAGGCCATAGGGTGGTGACGACCGGAACGTCGACCGCCTGAGGAGCACCCCTTGTACCCGACGCGTCCCCGCAGTGCCCTGCGTACCGCCGTGGTCTGGGAGGTGGTGCGCACGGCGCTGGAGCGACGGGCCACCGAGCTGGACCAGCCGGTGCTCGACGTCCTGGACACCGGTGGCGGCACCGGCAACTTCGCCGTGCCGGTGGCCAGGCTCGGGCACCGGGTGACCGTGGTGGACCCCAGCCCCGACGCGCTCTTCGCGCTGGAGCGCCGGGCCGCCGAGGCCGGGGTCACCGAGCTGGTGCGCGCCGTCCAGGGGGACACCCAGACGCTGCCCGAGGTGATCGCCCCCTCCTCGGTGGACGCCGTGCTCTGCCACGGCGTCCTCGAGGTGGTGGACGACCCGGCCGAGGCGCTGGGCCACCTCACCGCCACCCTGCACAAGGGCGGCCTGGTCAGCCTGCTGGCCGCCAACCGCAACGGCGCCGTGCTGGCCCGCGCGCTGGCCGGCCACTTCGACGAGGCCCGCACCGTGCTGGAGGCGACGGACGGCCGCTGGGGCACCGCCGACCCGATGCCGCGCCGCTTCACCGCCCAGGAGCTCGACGCCCTCGCCGGCGCGGCCGGTCTGCGGGTGGAGTCGGTGCACGGCGTGCGGGTCTTCGCCGACCTGGTGCCCGGGGTCCTGGTGGACACCGAGCCCGGTGCGATGGACGCGCTGCTCCGGCTCGAGCAGGCCGCCGCCCAGCAGCCGGCCTTTCACGCCGTCGCCACGCAGCTTCACCTGCTGGCCGCACTCGTCTGACCGGCCGCGGGCCGCCGCCCTCGCCCAGGTCGGGCACTCGGCGGGCCCGTGGCGCGTTGAACCCGTGCGGGCGGGGTGCCGACGCCGTGGACACGACGGATCGCCGCCCACCCCGAACCGCCCCGGCGGACCGTATGATCTGGGTAAAGCCAGAACGCATGACGGCCAGACGCATGGGGCATATGGACCACAACAAGGCCAGCTGGCGGACCGGTCGCCCCGCGACCGACGAGTAGGAGGACTCCGTGCCGCTCTCGGAGCACGAGCAGCGACTGCTCGACCAGATGGAGCGAGCGCTGTACGCCGAAGATCCCAAGTTCGCGACAGCGCTCGAGGGGACCGGGTTGCGCCCCTACACTCGCCGCCGGGTCTACCTGGCCGCGGCGGGCTTCGTGGTGGGAGTCGCCCTTCTGATGGGTGGCATGGTCGTGCCACTCGTCTGGGTGGGCGTCGTGGGCTTCCTGGTCATGTTGGGCTGTGCCGTCATCGCCGTCGCCGGGTGGCGCCGGCATCCCGCGGCCGGCCCAGGCAACGGCCCGGGCACGACACCCCCGGTGCGCCGCAAGGCGGGCGTGATGGACCGGATGGAACAGCGCTGGCAGCGCCGCCGCGACGAGCACGACGGCCTGTAGGCCGCCGCGACGCGGTCACGCGACACCGACGAGACGGAGCGGGGCGGGTGGGTGATCCTCCGGGATCACCCACCCGCCCCGCTCCGTCGTGCCCGAGGCCCTAGTCCTGGCCGTCGTCCTTGGCGGGCCGGGCCAGCCTGGCACCCAGCGCCCGCACGGGGGCGCCGAGCGCCGTGGTGACCCGCTGCCGCAGGGCCCGCCCGCGCAGCCGCACCGCCATCACCCGGTCGGCCACCCGCCAGACCACCCGCGCGGTCGACGGCGGCAGCAGCACCGCGCGCAGCCGCCGGCGCCGGCCGGCCGAGGCGCGCAGCCCGTCCCGCACGATCCGCACGTCGGTCCCCAGCGGGGCGGCGTGGCCGGCCTCGCGGGCGTAGAGCACCCGCTCGGTGGCCAGCGCCACGCGCCCCACCGCGGCCCGGGCATCCGACTTCAGCTCGCCCTGCTCGCTGATCCGGTCCACCGTGTGCCGCGGGCTGCGCTCCTCGTCCGGGGCGATGCCCAGGTCCCAGGCGGTGTCGATGAGCTCCGCCCAGGCCGCCAGCACCTGGGCCTCGGTCAGCCCACCACCGGGCGCGGCCGTGTCGGGCGCACCCGCCCGCCGCCGGCCCTCGCCCAGCCGCCGGCGGCGCAGGCGCGCGCGCCAGACCATCGGGGCGAGCAGCAGCACCACCAGCAGACCGGTCGCCGAGAGCAGCGCCAGCACCTGCGGGGTGAGCCAGGGGGCCTGCTTCGGCTGGGGCGTCGCGTCCGCCTGCAGCTGGTCCGGGCAGCCGCCCTGCTTGCGCAGGACCCCCGAGCAGCTGCTGCTGGCGGCCGGGGCCGCGCCACCCTGGGCGCTCGCCGAGGCACTGGGCTGCGCGGCGCTGGCGGAGGGCTTGGGCGCCGGCTTGGCACCGGCCCACTCCGGCGGCGTGCCGCGGCTGGGGGTCGGCTCGAAGCGCAGCCAGCCCGCGCCCGCGAAGTACAGCTCGGGCCAGGCGTGGTAGTCCTTGGTGCCGACCTCGTAGGTGCCGTCGCCCAGGTCCCGGCCGGGCGCGAAGCCGACCGCCACCCGGGCCGGGATGCCCAGGGTGCGGGCCATCGCCGCCATGGTCGCCGCGAAGTGCACGCAGAAGCCCTGCTTGGTCTGCAGGAAGTGCTCGATGGCCGCCGAGCCGGTGCCCGGGTCGACCGAGGGGCTGTAGGTGAACCCGCCGTTCTGCGCGAACCAGTCCTGCAGGGCCACCGCCTTGTCGTAGGCCGTGCCCTTGCCGGAGGTGACCCTCAGCGCGGTGTCGTGCACCACGGCGGGCAGCCCCGCCGGCAGCGCCGTGTAGTGGTCGAAGAGGTCACGCGGCGGAGTTCCGGCCACCCGCAGCTGCTCGGCGGTGGGCCGGATGTTGAGCGAGGAGACGGTGTAGCTCAGGCCGGTGGCCTGCTGGCCGCGGTCGCCGATGATCGAGCGGCTGTCGGGCTCGTAGCGCCAGTTGCCGGCGGCGTTCTCCTGCACCAGCGCGTACGGCGCGGGCAGCCACTGGGAGCTGAGCTTGTCGGAGACCGTGATGGCGGTCTGCATGCTCTGCACGTCGACGCCGCCGGCCAGGTCGGTGGGGTAGGGCAGCAGGTTGGGCACCGCCTGGGCGGCCTGCGAGCCGGGCTTCCACTCGACGCCGTTGAACTCGTCCAGGGCGGTGATCCGCAGGTAGGCGGTGCGCAGTTCGGGATCGCTGCCGTGGTACCTGATCAGCTCCTGGTTCTGCGGGCTGCGCAGGCCGTCGGCCAGCGAGACGACCGGGTTGAGCGCGTTGATGCTCCCGTTGCCCTTGCCGCCGCTGCCGCCGTTGCCGATGCCACCGTCCACCAGGCTGACGTTCAGGGAGGGCGCGAAGGCGGGCAGCAGCAGTGCGGCGACCAGCGCGAGCAGGCCGATCTGGTGGCCGCCGGTGGAGAGCGTGCCCCCGCCGCCGCGCGCGTCGGTGTTGCCGGCGCCGCGGAAGACCCGGCCCCAGCGCGAGAGCCGGTCGCGGCCCTCGGCGAAGAGCAGCATCAGGTAGCCGGCGGCGGCCAGCACGAACCAGAGCCAGACCACCGTCTCGTCGCCGATCAGCCCGGTGCCGACCGAGTAGAGCGCCAGCAGCGGCAGCCCGGCGAGCGCGGCGCGCCGGTAGGTGACGGCCAGCGCGTCCACCAGCAGGGCGATCAGCGCGACCGCGGCGACCAGCACCAGCCGCAGGCCGGCGGTGGCCGGGGCGGGGATCGCGTACTCGCGGATCCCGTCGCCGGCCGCCAGCAGCAGGTCGTTGAGGGCCCGTATCGCCGCCGGCCCGGGCAGCAGTCCGTAGGCGAAGGAGCCGTGCACCGAGCCGAAGAGCAGCAGGTAGAGGACGATCAGCAGCTGAGCCGTGACGACCAGCGGGCGGGGGGTCGCCAGCCGGCGCAGGGACGCGCCGGACAGGGCGATCACGATGATCAGGCCGCCCGCCGGCACCAGCCAGCCGGCCGGCTCCAGCAGCGGGCTCAGGCCCATCATGGCCAGGGCGCTGGCGAAGGCCGCGTACACCGTCAGTCGCGCTCGGGTGGTCATGCGCTTGCCCCCTTGTGGACCGGTGAGCCGTCGCCGGCACTCTGGGCGTGGCGGTCGGCCATCCGCCACAGTTCTGCTACCGAGTCGCCGGCGCGGGCGGCGAGCACGGTCCAGCCGGCCTCGCGCAGCAGCCGCAGCTGCCGGTCGGACTCGTGGTCGCCGGCGTCAGGGAAGACCCTGCGCAGGCCGGCCCAGGTGCCGGTGTCCAGCACGAAGGCGACGGCCGCGCCGGCCCGGCGGCGCAGCCGGCCCAGGTTCGCCACCTGTTCGTCGTCGAGCGAGCCGAGGATCGCCACCAGCAGGCCCTCGCCGCCCAGCCGCAGCACCTCCTCGGCGCGGGCCAGGCCGCTGCCCTGGGAGTGCTGCACGACGGCGAGCGAGTCCAGCAGCAGGCCGATCGACTCGCTGACCGAGCCGCCGGCGCCCACCGCGTTGGGCGCGGGCACCTGGGTGCCGTTGTCGGTCAGCAGCCGGGTCTGGTAGCCGCGTTCCAGCAGGTGGTTGCCGACCGAGGCCGCGCAGCTCACCGCCCACTCGAAGGAGGAGGCGGGGCCGCTGCCGCGGTGGCCGATCTCGCGGGCGTCCAGCAGCACCGTGGCGCGGGCCCGCTGCGGCTGCTCCTCGCGGCGCACCATCAGCTCGCCGTACTTGGCGGTGGACTTCCAGTGCACCCGGCGCAGGTCGTCGCCGTGCCGGTACTCGCGCGGCACCGCGTCGTCGTCACCGGCCAGCGCGACCGAGCGGGCCATGCTGTCGCCGTAGCCGGCCCACTCGCCGGCCAGGCGCACCTCGGGCAGCGCCTGCACCTGGGGGACCACCGTGAGGGTGTCCGCGGCGCTGAAGGAGCGGGTCAGCTCGCACATGCCGAAGGCGTCGGTCAGGCGCAGCTGCAGCGGGCCCAGCGGGTAGCGCCCGCGCAGGTCGGAGCGGACCCGGTAGGAGACCTCCCGGAAGCCGCGCGGCTCGACCCGGTCCAGCACGAAGCGCGGGCGCGGCCCGAGCACGTACGGGACCTTGTCCTCCAGCATCAGCAGGCCGGTGGGGACCCGCGAGATGTTGTCCACCCGCAGGTGCACCCGGGCCTCCTGGCCGGCCTGCGCCCGGTGCGGGGTGAGCCGGCGGCCGCTGGCCACCCGGTAGCGGGTGCGCAGCAGCAGCAGGGCGGCGGCCAGCGGCAGCGCCGCCAGCAGCACACCGACCCGCAGCAGCGCCTCCTGGCCCAGCAGGTAGGAGCAGAGCACGGCGGCGACACCGGCGGCCAGGAACGAGCGGCCGCGGGTGGTCAGGCCGCGCAGGCCGGTGCGGAACCCGGACGGGTCCCCCTGGGCCGACACCTCACGCCCTCCGCGCCTGGCCCGACGGACCCGGGTGGGGGATCGGCAGGCGCTGGACGAGCTCCTGCACCACGTGCTCGGCGCCGCGCCGGCTCAGCTGGGCCTCCGCGGTCGGCAGCAGCCGGTGGGCCAGCACCGGGACGGCCAGCGCCTGGATGTCGTCCGGCAGGACGTAGTCGCGCCCCGCCAGGGCGGCCGCCGCGCGGGCGGCCCGCACCAGGTGCAGGGTGGCCCGCGGCGAGGCGCCCAGCCGCAGCTCGGGCGAGGTGCGGGTGGCGGTGACCAGGTCGACCACGTAGCGCCGCACGCTGTCGGCCACGTGCACGGTGCGCACCACGTCGATCAGCTTGAGGATGTCGTGCGCGTGCGCGACCGGCTGCAGGTCGTCCAGCGGGGAGGCCCCGCCGTGCACGTCGAGCATGGCCAGCTCGGCCTCGGGGCTGGGGTAGCCGATCGAGATCCGGGCCATGAAGCGGTCGCGCTGGGCCTCGGGCAGCGGGTAGGTGCCCTCCATCTCGACCGGGTTCTGGGTGGCCACCACCATGAACGGGGAGGGCAGCTCGTAGGTGGTGCCGTCGATGGTGACCTGGCGCTCGGCCATCGACTCCAGCAGCGCCGACTGGGTCTTGGGCGAGGCCCGGTTGATCTCGTCGCCCACCACGATCTGCGCGAAGATCGCGCCGGGGCGGAACTCGAAGTCCATCCGCTGCTGGTCGAAGACGTTGGTGCCGGTGACGTCCGAGGGCAGCAGGTCGGGGGTGAACTGGATGCGGCGCACCGTGCAGTCCACCGATCTGGCCAGCGCCTTGGCCAGCATGGTCTTGCCGACGCCCGGGACGTCCTCGAGCAGCAGGTGGCCCTCGGCCAGCATCACGGTCAGCGCGAGTCGTACGGCCTCCGGCTTGCCCTCGATCACGCTCTCGATCGATGCGCGCACCCGGTCGATCACGGCGTTCAGCTCGGGCAGGCCCACGGCCGCCCCGCTGCGCGGCTCCGGGCCGCGCCGGTCGAGACCGGCCTGCTCGTTGTAGGTCGTCACCCGTTAACTCCTCGCCCTGCTTCACGCCGGTCCGCCTGTCCGGAATCCGGCCCCACCCCTAAGACGCGGCCGCGCCCCGGCTCCGGTCGAAGACGGCGGGCTGTCGGCGCGCGGTCAGACCACCCCAGGTGGTGCGGGGCACTGGTCTGCAGGCGCATTCTTCCCTGTGAGGTGGCCAGAAGTCACCCGACCGAGCGACATCGCCGCGCGCCCGGGCGGCGACGGCCGGGCGGCGGCGAGTGTGTGCGGGGGCGGAATCCGGACGATCCGGGGTGCTCCGGACGGGGCGCAGGGGGCTGCTGGGGCGGTCGGGGCGGTGGGGTGGGGGCGAGCCCGGTCAGTGCACCTCGCGCAGCAGCCCGGTGTGCACGTCGAAGACGAAGCCGCGCACGTCGTCGGTGTGCGGCAGGAACGGTGAGGTGCGCACCCGCTGCATCGACTGCCGCACGTCCCCGTCCAGGTCGACGAAGGACTCCACCGCCCACTGCGGGCGCTGGCCGACCTCCAGCTCCAGCTCGCGCCGGAAGTCCTCGGTCAGCCCGAGCAGGCCGCAGCCGGTGTGGTGGATCAGCGCGATCGAGCGGGTGCCGAGCGCGCGCTGGCTGATGGTCAGGGAGCGGATGGTGTCGTCGGTGACCACTCCGCCCGCGTTGCGGATCACGTGCGCGTCGCCGAGTTCGAGGCCGAGCGCGGCGAAGAGGTCCAGCCGGGCGTCCATGCAGGCCACCACGGTCACCTTCTGGACCGGACGGGCGTCCATGCCCCCGTCGCGGAAACCGACGGCGTAGTCGCGGTTGGAATTGACGAAGCGGTCGATGATCCCACCGCCGCTGCCGACGGCGGGAGCAGTGGAGTCGCTGGGGGACGACCGGTCGGGAGTCACTGTCATGGGGACGACGTTAGTAGGATTTTCCTGGCCGTGGTGCGACCCGAGGGCATCCGGTGGCCTGGTGTGATGGAGCACATAGGGCGCGCGTGGCGGCCCGTGCGGGCGCCGGCCCGGACGGTAGTCTGACGCTCCGTACGCAGCCCGCGGCCTCCTCCCGCTCCCGGTCACCCGGCGCACCTTCCCCGGCGCCTGGCGGCCCCGCCTTCCCGCAGCGAGCGGGCGGGGACCTCGGGCGGCGTCCCGACGGGCCCGCGGCGTGGGCCAGAATGGGTCCCGTCCCAGCTCCCGGCACCGTTTCCCGACCCACCGGCGGCTTCGCACCCAGGAAAGGCGCCGCGCATGGCCACTGGCAGTCCCGAACCCAAGCACGTGCCGGTCATGCTGCAACGCTGCATGGACGCCCTGGCCCCGGCGATCAGCGGCCCCGGCGCGGTGGTGGTGGACGCCACGCTGGGCCTGGGCGGGCACAGCGAGGCGCTGCTGACCCAGTTCCCCGAGGTCCGGCTGGTCGCGGTGGACCGCGACCCGGTGGCGCTGCGGCTCTCGGCCGAGCGGCTGGCGCCCTTCGGCGAGCGGGCCACCCTGGTGCACGCGGTCTACGACGAGATCCCGGACGTCCTGGCGGACCTGAAGATCCCCCGGGTGCAGGGACTGCTCTTCGACCTCGGGGTCTCCTCGATGCAGTTGGACGAGGCCGAGCGGGGCTTCGCCTACGCCCAGGACGCCCCGCTGGACATGCGGATGGACCAGAGCCGGGGGCTGAGCGCCGCCGAGGTGCTCAACACCTACAGCCACGGCGACCTGGCCCGGATCCTCAAGGTCTACGGCGAGGAGCGGTTCGCCGGGAAGATCGCCTCGGTGATCCTGCGCGAGCGGGCGAAGGAACCGTTCACCAACAGCGCGCGTCTGGTCGATCTGGTGCGTAACGCCATTCCGGCCGCCACCCGGCGCACCGGCGGCAACCCGGCCAAGCGCACCTTCCAGGCGCTGCGGATCGAGGTCAACGGCGAGCTGGAGGTGCTCGACCGGGCCATTCCCAACGCGCTGGAGGTGCTGGCGCTGGGCGGGCGGATCGCCGTGATGTCGTACCAGTCGCTGGAGGACCGCCTGGTGAAGCAGTACTTCGCGGCCGGCGCCACCAGCACCGCGCCGCCGGAGCTGCCGTTCGTCCCGGAGGAGCACCAGCCCTGGCTGAAGCTGATCACCCGTGGGGCCGAACTGGCCACCGAGGCGGAGATCGAGGAGAACCGGCGCGCCGCGCCCGTGCGGCTGCGGGTGGCGGAGAGGATCAGGGACCGGAGCTCCCGGGGCTGAGGGCCGGTGTCCGAGACGGGGGAGGGCGAGGCGTGAGGGAGAACGTGGTGCCGGTAGGGGCGGCCAGCGATGGCATCCAGGAGGGCCGGCTGCTGCCGGGGCAGTTGGGGCGGGCACGGATCACCGTGCGCCCGGGCCGCCCGGCCCGCGGCGGGCGGGGCCGGATGCCCTTCGCGATCCTGGTGGTGGTGCTGCTGACGCTCGGTCTGCTCGGCCTGCTGATGCTCAACACCGCGCTCAACGAGGACTCCTTCGAGCTGACGAAGCTGCAGAGGCAGACCACCCAGCTCACCGACCAGCAGCAGAGCCTTCAGCAGCAGATCGACCAGCAGGCCGCCCCCGACGCGCTGGAGAAGGCGGCCCGCCAGCTGGGCATGGTCCCCGGCGGCGACCCGGCCTTCCTGCAGGACGACGGCAAGGTGCTCGGCACGCCCGGAGCGGCCAAGGACAGCCCGCCGGTCAAGCGCTCGGGCGCCGACATCTGGCCCTCCACCAGCACGCCGCTGCCCGCCCCGCCACCCGCGCCGAGCGCCGCGGACAGCGCCGCTCCGGTGCTCTCCGCCTCCCCGGCCGGCGGTCCGGCGACGGCTCCCGCGGCCGGCGGCGCGCCGAGCGACCCGGGCGCGACCGGCGAGGGCACGCTGCGCGTCGACCCGGTCAGCCCCTCGGCCACCGCGGGCGGCACCGCGGGCGGTGCGCGATGAGCACGCCGCCGCGCCGTCCGCGCACCGACGCCGAGCGCCGCGCCCGCCAGACGGTGGAGACGGCCCAGCGCCAG
>NZ_BAAALF010000217.1:0-12654 GCF_039528135.1 Kitasatospora nipponensis
CTCGTGGAGCACGTTGAGCAGGCGCACCACCGACGTGCTGATCCCCTCCCGCAGCCCGCCCAGGGGCCGTGACCCCGCCCGGTCCCCGGTGACCCCCTCCGGGGCGGGTCGCCCGGGACGGGCTCGGCGGCCCAGCCGGGGTGTCCGGTGGGGGGCCGGTGCGGGTTCATCGGGAACGGCGGTTAGCGTGGTGGGTGTGTACCGGTTCCTCCTGACTCCGCGCTGGCTCGGCAGCACCGTCCTCGCGGTGGCCGCCATCGTGGCCTGCCTCTGGCTGGGGTCCTGGCAGCTGGGCCGGTTCGAGGACCGGGTCGGTGGCCACCAGGCCGCCGCCGCGCGAACCGCCGCCACCGCCACGACCGCGCCCGGCAGCGCGAGCCCGCTGGACACCGTGCTGACGGCGGCGAGCCCGCAGGTCAGCACCGTCACCGTGGGCCACCCAGTGAGCGCCACCGGCACGTACGACAGCGCGCACCAACTCCTGGTTCCGGGCCGCACGGTGGACGGCCGGCAGGGCTACTACGTGCTCACCCCGCTGCGCACCGCCGACGGCCGGGCGGTCGCGGTGGTGCGCGGCTGGGCGGCGGGCGCCCCCGGAACGCCACCGGCCGCCCCCGCCGGGCAGGTCACCGTCACCGGTCGGCTGCAGGCGCCCGAGACCAGCGGCAGTGACGGCGCGGTGGCCGGCGGCCTGCCGGTCGGCCAGCTCGGCACGATCAGCCCGGCCACCCTGGTCAACCTGCTGCCCTACCCCACCTACGACGGCTGGGTGGCCGCGGACGACGTGCCGGCGGGGCTGACCGCCGTGCCGACCGCACAGCCGGCCGGCGGGGACGGGCTGACGGCCCGGGCCTTCCAGAACCTCGGCTACACCCTGGAGTGGTTCGTCTTCGCGGGGTTCGTCGGGTTCATGTGGTTCCGGCTGGCCCGCCAGCAGGCCGAGGCCGCGCGGGACCGGGCCCTGGGGCTGGACCCGGTCCTGACCTGACGGCCGCCGAAGCCCTGACGGCCGCCGAAGACCGGCCATGCGCCGATGCCCTGACGGCCGCCGACGACCGGCCGGCCCCGGGGAGCCGGCCGGACCGCGGCCTCAGAGCCCCAGGTGCCGCCGGGCGAAGTCGATCTCCAGGCGCAGCTGCTTGATCCGCTCCTCGACCACCAGCGAGCCGTGCCCGGCGTCGTAGCGGTAGACCTCGTGCGGCGTGCCCAACTCCTCCAGGCGCGTCACGAAGTTCTCGATCTGCCGGATCGGGCAGCGCGGGTCGTTGACCCCGGCGCTGATGTACACCGGCACCTTGACCCGCTCCACGTACGTCAGCGGCGAGGAGGCGTGCCAGCGCTCGGGGACCTCCTCGGGCGTGCCGCCGAAGAGCGTGCGGTCCAGCGACTTCAGCGCCTCCATCTCGTCCGCGTAGGCGGTGAGGTAGTCGGCGACCGGGACGGCGGCCAGGCCCAGCGACCAGGCGTCCGGCTGGATGCCCAGCCCCAGCAGGGTCAGGTAGCCGCCCCAGGAGCCGCCGGAGAGCACCAGCCGCGCGGGGTCGGCCAGGCCGGAGCGCACCGCCCACTCGCGCACGGCGCCGATGTCCTCCAGCTCGATCAGCCCGACCCGCTCGCGCAGCGCGTCCGTCCAGGCCTGGCCGTAGCCGGTGGAGCCGCGGTAGTTGACCCGGACCACCGCGAAGCCGTGGTCCAGCCAGGCGGCCGGTCCGGCCGCGAAGGAGTCGCTGTCGTGGTGGGTCGGGCCGCCGTGCACCTCGAAGAGGGTGGGGAAGGGGCCCTCGCCGGCCGGGCGCTGCACCAGCGCGTGCACCCGCCCTCCGGGGCCGTCCACCCAGACGTCCTCCACCGGCACCGAGCCCGGCGGTACCGCACCGGGTGCCCGCAGCACCACGCCGCCCGCGGTGGAACGCACCACGGAGGGTTCGGCGGCCGAGGACCAGAGGAACTCGACCGTGCCGTCCGGGCGGGCGGTGGCGTCGGAGACCGTGCCGCGCGGGGTGTCCAGGCGGGTCAGCCGCCCGTCGGCCAGGTCGTAGGAGTACAGCTCGCTACGGGCCTCGAACTCGTGCTCCACCAGCAGGGCCTTGGCGTCGGGACGCCACTGGGCGGAGACGTCGCCGGGCAGCGTGCGGCCGTCCTCGGTGCGCAGCGGCAGCTCGGTCTCCAGGCCGGTCAGCGGGTCCCAGAGCATCGGCTCCCAGCGGTTGTTGCGCTGGTGGGCGACGAGCAGCCGGCTGTCGCCGGGGACCGGGGCGAAGCCCAGGCAGGCCAGTCCGAGCGGCTCGGCGCGGCCCGTCACCTCGTCCAGTTCGGCCACCGTGCTGCCGTCCGCGGTGCGCACCACGCGGATCGCGGTGTGCATCGCGTCGCCGTGCTCGGTGTGGTCGACGGCCAGCAGCGCGCAGTCGTGGGAGAGGTCGCCGACCCCGCCGTACTCGGCGTGCCGGTAGATCTCCTCGGGTGCCTCGGCGCCGGGCCGCAGCAGGTGCAGCGTGGTGCCGTCCTCCTCGGTGGAGCGGCCGAGCACCACGGTGCCGTCCCGGCCCAGGGCCAGGCCGGCCTCGTAGGACGGGGCGAGGCCGGGCACGGCCTCCTGGTCCGGTCCGCCCTCGAAGGGCTGGCGGCGCCAGATGCCGAACTCGTCGCCGTCGGTGTCGTCGAACCACCAGACCCAGGCACCGTCGGGGGAGAGCGCCCCGTCGGTGGTGCCGTGCGGCCGGTCGGTGACCTGCCGGTGGGTGCCGGTGGCCCGGTCCCAGGCGTACACCTCGTACGTGCCAGTGGCGTTCGAGACGTACAGCGAACGGTCGGGGGCGTCGTCGGCCCAGTCAGGAAGGGATACGCGTGCCGCCCGGAAGCGCTGCTCCCAGGCGGGCACGTCGTTCTTCTCGCTACTCATCCGAGTCACTCTGGCACGGATGCCCGGTGCTCGGGCAGAGGGGCCTGCTTTCTTTGACAGCCCTTGTCCCGGCCGCGCCCACCGCCCCGCACCCGCCGCCCCGCGGCCGACCGACCTACCCGCGGGGGAGCAGCTGGACCAGGGCGGCCAGCAGCAGTTCGAGCAGGACCAGGGCCGCCATGCAGAGCCCGAAGGCGTGCGGGAAGCCGCCTGCCGCGGCGCCCGGGTCGAGCGAGCCGTAGAACAGGTTGCCGATCAGCGCGATCCCCAGGGCGCCGCCCACCTGCTGGACGGTGGCCAGGACGCCCGCGGCCGAGCCCACCAGCTCCGGCGCGACCCCGCCCAGCACGCTGCCGGTCAGTGGGGCAATCACCAGGCCCATCCCCAGCCCGTCCACGAAGAGTCCGGGCGCCAGTCCCCAGGCGCTGTCCGCGGGGCCCGTGCCGTGCGCCGCGAGCGCCAGCAGCACCAGCCCGGCGGCCATCAGCAGGGCGCCGAGCGCGATGGTCTGCCGGCCCAGCCGGGCGGCGGTGCGGTGCGCGGTGGTGGAGGTGAGCAGGTAGCCGGCGCCGATCGTGGTGAAGAGCAGCCCCGAGCCGAGCGCGTCCATTCCGTGGCCCTGCTGCAGGTAGACCGCGAGCACCAGGAAGAACGAGCCCTGGCCGAAGTTGAAGGCGAGCTGGGCCAGGATCCCGGCGGCGAACGGGCGGGCGCGCAGCAGCCGGGGGTCGACCACCGGGTCGACGGCGAGGCGCCGCTGGTGCACGGCGAAGAGCGCGAGCAGGACGGCCGAGCCGGCCAGGCAGAGCCAGGTCCAGAGCGGCCAGCCCTGTGCCCGGCCCTGGATCAGCGGCAGCACCAGCGCGACCAGGGCGGTGGTGATCAGCACGGTGCCCGGCAGGTCCAGGCCGGTGCGGTGCGGCGCGCGGGACTCCGGGACGGCCCGGCGCACGAAGCCCAGGGTGGCCAGACCCACCGGGACGTTGATCAGGAAGCAGGCCCGCCAGCCCAGGTCGAAGAGGTCGGCGCGGATCAGCAGGCCGCCGATCAGCTGGCCGAGCACCGCGCCGATCCCCATCGTCAGCCCGTACATCCCGAACGCCCGGGCCTGCGCGGGTCCGGCGAACGAGGTCCGCAGGATCGCCAGCACCTGCGGACCCATCAGCGCGGCGGCCAGGCCCTGGGCGACCCGCGCGGCCATCAGCGTCCCGGCGCTCGGCGCCAGGCCGCAGGCGGCCGAGGCGGCGGTGAAGCAGAGCAGCCCGAGCGCGAACATCCGGCGCCGGCCGAAGCGGTCGCCGAGGCGGCCGGCGGTGATCAGGGCGGCGGCGAGCGCGAGGCCGAAGCCGGCCACCACCCACTGGACGGCCGCGGGGCCGGCCCGTAGTTCGACCTGGAGGGAGGGGATGGCCACGTTGACGATGAAGAAGTCGAGCGTGGTCATGAAGGTCGCCACCAGCACCACGGGCAGCAGACCCCGGGCGGGGCGTGCCGCCACGGCGCCGTCGCCGGCCGGGCGCGGGGGGCGTGAGGGACGTGAGGGGTGTGAGGGACGGGACGGGCGGACTGCGGTGCTCATCGACGGCTCCGGGAAGGGGGAGAACGGGGAAGGACACAGGGAAGCGGGTGGCGGGGCGCCGGGCCGCGGGGTCCGCGGCGCCCCGCCGCGGCGGGCGGCTTCAGGCGGCCGGCACCTGGTCGAGGAAGCCGTGCACCGCGCCGATCCGACCGTCCGCGGTGGCCACCAGGACGTCGAAGCCGATCACCAGCGCCGGCGCGCCGGCCGGGCCGAGGTCCCAGGTGAAGCGGGCCAGGTGGTGGTGGGCGTCCACGCCCCCGGCGCCGAGGGTGAAGAGCAGGCCGGGGAACTGGCCCTGGACGGCGCCGACGGTCGCGTCGATCGCGTCCCGGCCGACCACCTCGACCAGCGGGTCGGTGTAGCTGCCGTCCTCGGCCCAGACCTGGTCGATCAGCTTGCGGCGGGCGGCGGGGTCGGTCTCGTTCCAGATCGCCAGGTACTGCTCTACCAGGGACTGAAGGTTCGTCATGACCTGCTCCTTGCTGGTTCGTTCGCCGGAACTCCTCCGGCAGGTCACGAAGTTACGCAGGACGGCGAGCGGCCGAATCGGTCACGCATAGGCAATCGCGACGGCGCCCGCCGGTAGGGCGCGGTCGACGGGTCCGGGGCCCGGGCGGGCGCGCGACGGTGCTCGGTAGGCTGCCAGGCATGCTGTACGGGCGGACAGGGGAACAGGCGGCCGTCGACGCGCTGCTCGACGGGGCGCAGCGGGGCCGCAGCGGCGCGCTGGTGCTGCGGGGTGAGCCGGGGATCGGCAAGAGCGCGCTGCTGGAGTACGCGGCCGAGCGGGTGGGTGCGGCGGGTGCGGCGGGCCGTGACTGGCGACTGATCCGGGTCTGCGGCGTCGAGTACGAGGCGGACCTGCCGTTCGCCGGACTGAGCCTGCTGCTGGGCTCCGCGCTGGACCGCCTGGACGCCCTGCCGGGGCCGCAACGGCGGGCGCTGGAAAGCGCCTTCGGCCTGGCCGAGACCACCGAGGGCGCGCCCGCCGACCGGCTGCTGGCGGGCCTGGCCACCCTGGGCCTGCTGGCCGAACTCGCCGACGGGCGGCCGCTGCTCTGCCTGGTCGACGACGCGCAGTGGCTGGACCGGGCCTCGGCCGAGGCGCTGCTGCTGGCCGCCCGGCGGCTGGACCGCGAGGGTGTGGTGCTGCTCTTCGCCGCCCGCGACGGCGAGGGTTCGTTCCCCGCCCCCGGCCTGCTCGAGCGGCGGCTGACCGGCCTGGACCCGTCCGCGGCGGCCGAGTTGCTGGCCGCCGGCGCGCCCGGGCTGGCCACCGCCGGCCTGCGCTACCGGGTGCTGGCCGAGGCGCAGGGCAACCCGCTCGCGCTGACCGAACTGCCCGCCGCCTCCGCGGCCGAGGCGCCCGGCGCCGGCGGCGCCCTGCCACTCGGCAGCCGGCTCCAACTCGCCTTCCACGGCCAGGTCAGCCGGCTTCCCGCGGCCACCCGGACGCTGCTGCTGGTGGCCGCGGCCGAGGAGTCCGGCGAGCTGGCGACCGTGCTGCGCGCGGCCGAGTCGCTGGGCGCGGGGGCCGAACACCTGCCGGTGGCCGAGGAGTCCGGCCTGCTGCTGCTCTTTGCGGACGGCCGGTGCGCGTTGCGGCACCCGCTGGTGCGCGCCGCCATCCTGCAACGGGCGCCGCTGGGCGAGCGGTTGGCGGTCCACCGGGCGCTCGCCGCGGTGCTGCGCGAGCGCGGCGGGCACGATCGCGGCAGCTGGCACCTGGCGCTCGCCACCACCGGGCAGGACGCCGAACTGGCCCAGGCCCTGGAGCGGGTGGCCCGACGGGCCGAGGCGCGCGGCGGGCACGCCGGCGCCGCCAGCGCCTACGAGCGCGCCGCCCGGCTCACCCCCGACCCGGCCGCCGCAGCCCGCTGCCTGACGCTCACGGCCCTGGGCGAGCTGGACGCCGCTGAGGCGGACCGGGCCGTGGCGCTCGCGCTGCGCGCCGCCGAGCAGGTCCGGGACCCGTTCACCCGGGCGGTGCTCGACTGGGTGCGGGCCACCGTGCAGTTCCGGCGCGGGGCCCACCCCGAGGCGCACCGGCTGCTGCTCCGCGCCGCGGACAGCGGGATCGGCGCGCCGGAGCGGGCCCGGCTGTTGCTGCAGGCCTTCCACACCGCCTGGTACCTGGGGGAGGAGCAGGTGGTCGGGGTGCTGGAGCGGCTGGCCGCCCTGACGCTGCCGGCCGGTGACCCGACCGCCCCGCTGGTCGAGCACCTGCTGGCGGGCATCGGGCCGGTCTTCGCCCCGGCCGCCACCGAAGCGGCCGAGACATCCGGAGCATCCGAAGTGTCCGAAGCGGCCGGGGCGGTGGGCTCCGATCCGGCGGCGCGCTCGGTGCGGGAGTGCGCGCGGCGGGCCCGGCAGGCGGGCGCCGACGGCCCCCGCGACCTGGTCCAGCTCTGCGGCGCCACCCTGGTCACCGGCCGCGACGACGAGACGTACCGGCTGGCCGGCGAGCTGATCGCCGAGGCGCGCTCGGCCGGCGCGGTCGGTCCGCTGCCCACCCTGCTCTTCTTCCTCGCCGAGGCCGAGCTCTTCCACGGCCGCCACCGGGACGCCGAACTCGCCGTGGCCGAGGGCCTGGTGCTGGCCCGGGACACCGGTCAGCCCCAGTGGGTCAGCCAACTCGCCGCCCTGGACGCCTACCTGGCCGCGCTGCGCGGGGACGGCGAGCTGCTGGCCGAGCGGGTCGGCCAGTCGCTGGCGGACGCCGCCACGGCCTGGGGCGCCCCCGGCGCCGGCACCTCCTGGACCCAGTGGGCGCTGGCCGTGCACGATCTCGGGCAGGGCCGGGTGACCGAGGTGGTGGAACGGCTGGTGCCGCAAACCGCGGGATTCACGCGGCACCACGTCTCGACGATCCGCTCGGTGCCGGACCTGGTGGAGGCCGCGGTCCGGCTCGGCGAGCCGCAGCGGGCCGAGCCGGCCTTCGAGCGGTTCCAGGAGTGGACCCGGCGGATCGGCTCGCCGCCCTGGGCCCGGGCGCTGGTGCTGCGCTGCCAGGCGCTGCTCGGCCCGGTCGAGCTCGCCGAGTCCGGCTACCTGGCCGCCCTGGCGTTGCACGAGGGCGCCGACCGGCCCTTCGAACTGGCGCGCACCAACCTGCTGTTCGGCGAGTGGCTGCGCCGCGGCCGGCGCAAGACGGACGCCAGGTCGCGGCTGCGGGCCGCCCTGGAGGTCTTCGAGCGGCTCGGCGCCACGCCCTGGGCCGAGCGGGCCCGCACCGAGCTGGGCGCGGCCGGCGCGGCGGCGCCGACCGCGGCGCAGGCCGGACCGCTGGCGGGTCTGACGCCGCAGGAGGAGCAGATCGCGCGGCTGGCGGCGCGCGGGCTGTCGAACCGGGAGATCGCCGCCCAGCTCTTCCTCAGCCCCCGTACCGTCGGCCACCACCTCTACAAGGCCTATCCCAAGCTCGGGATCGCCTCACGCGGTGAACTGGCCGACCTGATCGGCGGGTGACGGTCCGTTGCGCACCCGCCGGCCCTAGTCGCCCTCGACGTTGATCCGCGGCATGATGCGGTCCAGCCAGCGCGGCACCCACCAGGCGCGCGGGCCGAGCAGGGTGAGCACGGCGGGCACCATCAGCAGCCGCACGATGGTGGCGTCGACCAGGACGCTGACGGCCAGTCCGAGGCCGAGCATCTTGACCACGATGTTGTCGCTGAGGATGAAGGCGGCGAAGACGCTGACCATGATCAGCGCGGCACAGGTGATCACCCGGGCGGTGATCTCCAGCCCGTGCGCCACGCTGTTGCCGGCGTCGTGGGTGCGCACCCAGGACTCGTGCACCCGGGAGAGCAGGAAGACCTCGTAGTCCATGCTCAGGCCGAAGACGATGGCGAACATCATCATCGGCACGTAGCTCTCGATCGGGACGTTGCCGTTCACGCCCAGCGCGTGACCGCCCCAGCCCCACTGGAAGACCGCCACCACCACGCCGTAGGAGGCGGCGATCGACAGCAGGTTGAGCACCGCGGCCTTCACCGCGACCAGCAGGCCGCGGAAGACCATCAGGATGATCAGGAAGGCCAGGCCGACGACCACCGCGATGATCAGCGGCAGTCGGGCGGAGACGATCTCCAGGAAGTCCAGCTGGCCGGCGGTGGTGCCGGTCAGGTAGTGCGTGGCCGTGGTGCCGGCGGTGCCCTGCGGCAGCAGGTCGTCCTTGAGGTGGTTGAAGAGCGAGGTGGTGACGGCGTCCTGCGGGCGGCCGGTGGAGATGGCGGTGCCGATCAGCACGTTGCCGTTCGAGGTCGGCTGGAGCGGGCTGATGCTGGCCGCGCCGGGCACGTTCGTCAGGGCCTGCTGGAGGGAGCCGGCGAGCGCGGCCCGCTGGTCGGCGGGCACCGTGCTCTGGTCGATCACGATGGTGAGCGGGCCGTTGACGCCGGGGCCGAAACCCTCGCTGATCAGGTCGAAGGCCCGGCGGTCGGTGAAGCTGCTGGGGTCGGCGCCGTCGTCGATGTGGCCGAGCCGGATCGAGAAGAGCGGGATCGCCAGGATCCCCACCGCCACCAGTCCACCGGCCAGGAACCACCACGGCCGGCGCTCCACCCGCAGGGCGTAACGGTGCCAGAAGCCGTGCGCCTGCGGCTGCTCGCCGTCGCCACCGCCTGAGGCGGCAGAGGCGGTGGCGGTCGCGCTGAGGCCCTCGGCGATCGGTTCGCGCAGCGTGAAGCGGTCGATCCGGGTGCCGAGCAGGCCCAGCAGGGCCGGCACCAGGGTGATCGCCCCGAGCACCGCGGTCGCCACGGTGACCATGGCGGCGACCCCGAGCAGGCCGATGAAGCTGACCCGGGAGACCGAGAGCCCGGCCAGCGCGATGGCCACCGTGCAGCCCGAGACGATCACCGCGCGCCCGCTGGTGGAGACCGAACGGCCGGCCGCGGTCACCGGATCGACGCCGTCCATCAGCAGTTGTCGGTGCCGGGTGATCAGGAAGAGGGCGTAGTCGATGCCCACGCCGATCCCGATCATGGTGGCGAGGGTGGGCGAGACGGTGGCGAAGGTGAGGGCGATCGCCAGCAGGCTCAGGCAGCTCAGCCCGACGATCACCCCGACCAGCGCGGTGACCAGCGGAAGTCCGGCCGCGATCAGGCTGCCGAAGCCGATCACCAGGACCACGATGGCGACCGCGAAGCCGATCGCCTCGCTGGTGAGGTCCTTGGTGTCGGGCCGGGCCGCCTCGCCGAGCTGCCCGCCGTACTCGACCTCCATGCCGGCCGCCCGCATCGGCGCCACCGCGTCGTCCACCCCGGTCAGGTAGTCGGTGCCGTAGGTGCTCGGGTTGGCGTCGAAGCGGACGGTGATGTAGCCGATGGTGCCGTTGGCGGAGAGCGCCCCGGTGGGCGGGGCGCCGGGTGCGGGCAGCGGGTTCTGCACGGACAGCACGTGCGGCAGCTGCTGCAGGGCGGTGACGCTCTGGCCGATCTGGGTCGAGAAGCCGGTCAGTGGGGAGTCGTCGTGCAGCACGATCTGCGAGCTGTTGCCCCCGGAGGCGGGGGCGTTGGCGGCGAGCACCTGGGCACCGGTGTTCGACTGGGTGCCGGGCAGCGAGAAGTCGTCGGAGTAGGTGCCGCCGTAGGCGTTCTGCAGACCGTGCAGGACGCCCAGGCCGATCAGCCAGGCGACCAGCACCACCACCCAGTGGCGGGCGCACCACCGCCCCAGCCGTTCGAGCCCGCCGGGGCGGGCCGTCGGCGGCCGGGGGGTGGTGCGGTGGTCGTCCGGCGCGGACATGGGCGCTCCTCGGCAGTGACGATGTGAAAGTCCAGCTTTTGACAGCTTTTCTGACGGTACGTCCTTGCCGATGTCACACTATTCGTCCGACATACGCCCATGTGGGTAGGTGCGCGGCTCGGGGTGCCTCAGCGCACCGGCAGCACCCGGGTGTGCTCGGCGCGGACCGCCTGCAGGTCCTGCGGGTCCAGGCCCAGCAGGTTCAGCACGGTCGGCGCGATCTGCTTGGTCTGCACCGGCGCGGAGCTGCGCACGTGCTGCGGGGTGCCGGCACCGGTGACCACCAGGGGCACGTTCAGGTCGTCGGCGTGCGCCCCGCCGTGCTCGGCGACCTTGCCCTTGCCGCCGGTGTACACCACCCCGTACTGGGCGAGGCCGAAGACGTCCGGCACCCGGGCGTCGCCCGGCTCGACGCCGAAGTAGTCGGCGGCGGCGCGGCCCGCGTAGACCTTGGTCAGGCCGCCGGCGGTGTAGGCCTTCGGGGCGCCGTTGATGTCGGTGCCGGTCCCGCTCTGGGCGAGCAGGTACGTGCGGGCGAACTCGGTCGCCTGCGCGGAGCGGTCGTTCAGCCAGAGCAGCACGCCGTCGTCGTCCACCGCGTGCGCCACCAGGTCACCGGCGCCCGGGTGCAGCTTCTTCCAGGCCGAGTTCAGGCCGTCCAGCAGCGGGCCGTCGTCGATCCGGGTGAGCGCGGTCGGGTCGGTGGGGGACTGGCCGTGCTTGGCGGAGAGCACGATCGTGGTGCCGGCGTCCAGGTGCTGCTTGCGCAGCTCGGCGGTGAGCGCGCCGATCTGGGCGTCGACGTAGTCCAGGCTCCGGGCCAGCAGCGGGCCGGGCACGTTCTTGGCCGTGTAGCCGCCCTGCAGACCGTCGGAGGCGGGCAGCTTCTGCGCCGTCGAGACGGACTGGAAGTTCAGGCCGAAGAGCGCCGGGGTGCCGGTGTACCGGGTGCGGGCGTGGTCGAAGCCGTCGATCTCGTTGAGGACGGCCTGCACCTTGTAGCCGTCGTACTGCTGGGTGGCCTTGTTGTCCTTGGTCCAGTCGTCGCCGGCCGGGTAGCCCAGTGCGGTGCTGTTGATCTCCGGGGTGAAGAGGTCCTGGATGCCGGTGCCCGAGGGCCCGTCGAGGATCTCGTAGGCCGCGTGCTTGTCGGACCAGGCGGTGCGCAGACCGGCCTGCCGGGCCACCTCGAAGATGGTGTTCACCTGGAGGTAGGAGTGCGGGTAGACCGGCCGGCAGGTGGCCGGGTCGACCGGCAGCTTGGCCGGGTTCAGCAGGGTCTGCGGGCGGCCGGTCATCGACAGGATGCTGCCCGGCAGGCCGGCCAGGCCCTGCCCGGCGTCGATCGAGCTCTGGTCGCGGTCCAGGTCCTCGGTGAGGTCCACCTCGACGCCGGGGTGCGCGCTCGCGCAGTCGGTGGTGCCGGCCGGGAGCAGCGCGGCGTTGTAGGTGTCGTCGTAGTAGACGCCGGTGGTGCCCGGGCCGCCGCCGGTGGCCTGGGCGACCATGCCGGGGAAGGAGTCCGAGGGGGTGGTGGTCCGGGCGTCGGTGTACTCCACCCCGCCGCGGACCAGCCGGGCGAGCGCCGACTGCGGGTGCTGGGCGACGTACCAGGAGAGGTCGGACTGGTGCAGGCCGTCGACCGAGATCAGCAGCACGTGCTGGGCGGCGCCGCCCCGGTGACGGGCGCCGGCGTCGGCGGCGTACGCCTGGGCGAGGGAGCCCGCCGCCAGCGTTCCGGTGGCGGCGAGGACGGCGGCGAGGCGGATGTGACGTCGGTTCACGGCTTCTCCTGGGCGGGCAGGCGCGCCGGCGGACGGCGCGGGGGGAGATGTGCTCGCGTCATGAGTAGTGCCGCCGCACGAAGCGGGGACCTCGGGGGTGTGAACGGCCGACGAAGGCTGGGCGCGGGTTCCGCCCACCGGCGCTCGCCCGGTGACCGCTCAGCCGTACGGGGGTGGCGGCGGGGCCGGCGGGTCGTAGGGCGATCCGGTGGGCGAACGGCCGGGCGGGGGCGGGTCGTAGGACGATCCGTAGCCGGGTGACGGGTCGTACGGCGACCCGTACGCGGGCGGTGGCGGTGCCGGTCGGTCGTACGGCGACCCGTACGCGGGCGGTGGCGGCGGTGCCGGGGTGGCGGCGAACGGGCCCGGTACGGACGGCGGTTCGCCGTGCCGGGCGCGGACGGAGGCGACCTGCCGGGCGCCCTGCCGGGCGACCTGGTGCAGCCCCTGCTGCACGCCCTGCTGCAGTGCGGCCCAGTCGGGGCGGGGCAGCGCGGCGCTGACGACCACCGTGCCGGCCAGCCGGTCGGCGAGCGAGCGGCGCTCGCCCAGCAGCGCGGGCACGGCGTTCAGCCAGAAGACCGCCACCGCGAGCAGCCAGCAGACCAGTGCCGCCAGGACCGAGCCGGTCAGCAGGACGC